>PMKX01000141.1 GCA_003158705.1 Actinomycetota bacterium | reverse complement strand
CGGATCGGTGATGACGCCGGTGATGGCTGAGGCGGCGGCCACGGCGGGGGAACACAGATACACCTCGGAATTTGGGTTGCCCATGCGGCCCTTGAAGTTGCGGTTGGCCGTGCTCAGGCACACCTCGCCGTCGGCGAGGATGCCCTCGTGGATGCCCACGCAGGCGCCGCAGCCGGCGTTGGTGACCACGGCGCCGGCGGCGAGGAAGGTCTCGACGAGACCTTCGGCCAGGGCGGCGCGCAGCACGGCCTGAGAGGCCGGCGTGACGATGAGCCGCGTGTGGGCGGCTCGGCGGCGGCCGGCCAGCAGCGCCGCCGCCGCCCGCAAATCCTCGAGACGGCCGTTGGTGCACGTGCCGATGAGTACTTGATCGACCTTGGTGCCGGCCTTGTCGGCGGCCGGCGCCACGTTGTCGACGGTATGCGGCGCGGCCACCATGGGCACCACGGCGGCGCCGTCCACGGGCAGCGTGCGCTCGTAGCGCGCTCCCGGGTCGGCCGCGAGCGCCTGCCAGTCGCCCTCGCGGCCCTGCTCGCGCAGGAACGCGCGCGTGACCTCGTCGCTGGCGAAGAGGCCGGCTTTGGCGCCCGCCTCGACGGCCATGTTGGCCAGCGTCAGGCGGCCGTGCATGGGCAGCGCCGCCACGAGCTCGCCGGCGAACTCCAGCGCCTTGTACGTGGCGCCGTCGGCGCTCAGCGTGCCGATGATGGTGAGCATCAAGTCTTTGGCGCTCACATGAGCGCCCAGCGCGCCGGAAACCTCCACGCGCACCGTCTCGGGCACGCGCAGCCAGGTCTGGCCGCCGGCCATGCCCACGGCCACGTCGGTGGAGCCCATACCGGTGCCGAAGGCGCCCAGGGCGCCGGCCGTGCAGGTGTGCGAGTCGGCACCTATGACAAGGTCGCCGGGCTTGGCGTAGCTCTCGGCCACGCGCTGGTGGCAGATGCCCATCTCGATGTCGGAGACCGTTGCTCCCGACTCACGGCAGAAGGCGCGGATGCCAGCCTGAGCGTTGGCGAGCTCGGCTCGCGGCGCCGGCGCCGTGTGGTCGAGGAAGAAGACCACGGTGGGCGCTTGCAGGCTCGCGGCTCCGAGCTCGCGGATCTGCTGAATAGCCAGCGGCCCTGTGCCGTCCTGGGCGATAGCCACGTCCACCCTGGCGACCACCATCTGGCCGGGCACGACGCCGTCCGCGCCGGCACGCGCGGCGATAATCTTCTCAGCGAGGGTCAGCGGCATGGCGTCTCCGAACCGGGGCGGGCTTCAGGATTCCCCGACGGGCACGTTGTCGCCGGCGGGAATCTTGACGCCCTGACGAGCCAGGTAGTCCTGGTAGATGTACATGAGCTCCTTGTCGAACAGCGCCCGCTTGAGCTGCACGGCGGTGCTGCGCACCATGTCGAGGACGACGGTGCAGTCCTCCTTGCTCAGCTCGATGCCGAACTCCTGGAACTTGCGGTAGATGGTGCGCGTGCCCGAATGCTTGCCGACGACGATCTGGCGCTCCAGGCCCACGTCCTCGGGCGCGAAAGCCTCGTAGTTGAGCGGGTTCTTGATGACCCCGTCGGCGTGGATGCCGGACTCGTGGGCGAACACGTTGGTGCCGACGATGGACTTCCAGGCCGGGATGGAGCGCGCTGAGGCGGCCGCCACGTACTCGGAGAGCTCACGGAAGCGCGTCGTTTGCAGGCCCACTTCCATCTTGCCGATGTACTTGAGCGCCATGACGACCTCTTCGAGGGCGGCGTTGCCGGCGCGCTCGCCGAGGCCGTTGACGGTGGTGTTCACGTACGTGGCGCCGGCCTTGATGCCGGCCAGCGTGTTGGCCGTCGCCATGCCGAAGTCGTCGTGCATGTGCATCTCGATGTCGAAGCCGCCGCGCTTCTTCAGGAAGCTGATGACGTTNNAGGCGGTCGGCGCCTTCGTCCTTGCCCGCCTGCGCGAAGCGCACCAGGAACTCGAGGTCGGCGCGCGAGGCGTCCTCGGCGTTGACCGAGACGTACAGGTCGTGCTGCTTGGCGAAGGCGACGCAGGTCTTGATCTGGTCGAGCACCCACTGGCGCGACTTCTTCAGTTTGTGCTCCATGTGGATGTCGCTGGCCGACATGGAGATAGCCACGGCGTCCACGCCGCAGTCGATGGAGTGCTGGATGTCNNCGGTTCCAGGCCAGGATGGACGTGCTGAGGTCGAGTTCGACGATCTGCTTGATGGTCGCCTTCTCGTCGCCGAGCATGGCCGGGATACCGACCTCGATCTGATGCACACCGACCTCGTCGAGCAGCTTGGCGATGCGGATCTTCTCGTGGTTGGAGAAGACGACGCCGGCCGTTTGCTCGCCGTCGCGCAGCGTGGTGTCGTCGATGCGCACCGCAGGCTCGTCCGTGCGGACGGTCTTGATGACGAAACTGGAGAGGTCGCTCGTCATGGTTATCGGTCCCCTACTCGTGAGCTGACTGGCGGGCGGCTCTGCTCGACCGGCGTGGGATGCGCGAGCAGCAACCTCAGTGTCCCACAGCCACGCGCCGTGTTACAAGCCACGGCGCCCGGCGCGCGGCACCCGCCCGGTCGCCTCGCGAAGCCCAGGCGGCGGTCGCCGCTACGCCTCGCGCGCCTTGCGCACCAGCTCGTTGACCAGCTTGGCGTCGGCGCGCCCCTGGGTCGCCTTCATCACCTGGCCGACGAAGAAGCCCAGCACCTGCTGCTTGCCGCCGCGATACTGCGCCACCTGGGCGGGATTGTCGGCGACCACGCTGGCCACGACCTCCTCCAGAGCACCCTGGTCGGCGAGCCGGCCGAGGTCGTGCTCCTTCACCACTTCGGCCGGCTCGCCGCCCTCCTCGGCGACGAGGCGCAAGACCTCTTTGGCGGCGCTGCCGGAGATGGTGCCGTCGGCCACCAGACGCACGAGCGCCGCCAGGCGCTCCGCCGTCAGGTGGCCCTGGCCCGGCTCCAGACCGGCCGCCTTCAGATGGGCGAGGTACTCGCCCATCGTCCAGTTGGCGGCCAGCTTGGCGTCCACGCCCTGCGCGGCCACTTCCTCGTAGAAGCGCGCCAGGGCGCCGGCGCTGCCCAGCACGAAGGCGTCGTAGCGCGAGAGGCCGTAGTCGGCCACGAAGCGCTCGACGCGCGCCGCCGGCAGCTCCGGCAGGGCGGCGCGCACCTCCTCGACCCAAGCCGGCGCCACCTCCCACGGCACCAGGTCCGGCTCGGGGAAGTAGCGGTAGTCNNTTCCTTGGAGCGCAGCGGCGTGGTGGTGCCCGTGTCGGGGTCGAAGTGCAGGGTCTCCTGGTCGATGGTGCCGCCGGCCTCGAGGATCTCGATCTGGCGCGGCATCTCGGCTTCCAGCGCCTGCTGCAAAAAGCGGAAGCTGTTCATGTTCTT
>PMKX01000139.1 GCA_003158705.1 Actinomycetota bacterium | reverse complement strand
CTGGCCATCCGCATCATCGGCGAGATCACGCGTGAGCGCGTGGACGTGCTGCAGCGCGCCGACGCCGTGGTGCAGGAAGAGATCCGCAAGGCGGGGCTGTACCGCGAACTCTGGCAGTGCTTCGCCATCCTGCCGGTGATCCGCAGCGTGGGTGTGCAGGGTGACGAGCGCACCTACGGCTACCCGATCGCCATCCGCGCCGTGCAGAGCGACGACGCCATGACCGCCGACTGGGCGCGCTTGCCCTACGACGTGCTCGAGACGCTGGCCTCACGCATCATCAACGAGGTGCCCGAGGTCAACCGCGTGGTGTACGACATCTCGAGCAAGCCGCCGAGCACCATCGAGTGGGAGTAGGGGGCCGCTAGCGACGCATGGCCCGCCGCTGCCGCCGCGCCGCGCGTCGCCGCCACAGGTGGCGCACGCTGCGGCTCAGCGAGAGCGGCACCGTCACCACGGGACTGCCCAAGTACGAGATCTCGATGCCCCCCAGGTGCACGTAGGCTCGCCGGCGCGGCGTGCGCAACACCTTCGGCGGGCGTCCGTAGGAGACGATACGCTGCCGGCGGTCGCGGTCGCGACCGAGCCAGAAGAACAGGCGGCTCGGTCGCAGGTCGAAGCCGCCGAGCCGCCCGACCTGCACGGTCACCTGGCGCTCCTGCGCGTACTCCGGCAGCGAGGCGACGGACCTACGCATGGCCACTCGGGATCTTGCCCGTCTCGATAGCCTCGATGTAGATGAGCACCAGCACCACGTCGAGCACGAAGGTCAGGCTGCCGAGCACGAAGACGCGGATGACCAGCACGGGAGCGATGGCAGCCAGCGAGCCGGAGGTGACCACGGTCAGCAGGGAGTCGATCCCTTGGAAGAACAGCACGGCCAACACCACAAGACCGGCGGATAAGCCCAGCCTGGCGCGCACAGTCTGCAGAGAGCGGTAGATGCCGGTCAGGGGCCCGATGTTGGAGACCACGATGGCGTAGTCGGCGTACAAGCCGACCAGGCTGAGCAGCAGCAGAGCCAGGAGCAGCAGCTCCGTGGCTGCGGCGCCGTGCTGTGCATTGGTGAGCCCGGTCAAGGCCCCGAAGGCGCCGTCGAGAAGCAGAGCCAGAGCGAGCAGGCGGCCGAACTGCGCCATGCCTACAGGACGCAGGTGCCGCCGGCCCACCAGCGAGCGGATGTACCCGGCGCGAAACCAGGCGTTGAGGATGTAGAACCCAGCCACGACGACGGCGATGAGCCAGCTGCGCGTGGCGGCGAGGTCGCTCAACGGCGAGCTGCTGGTCTGCAGCAGGTCCTGTGCCGGGCGGTGTTCGCGGAGCCAGCCCGTGAGCAAGGGTGTGGCGACGCCAAGCGCATAGAGGGCGATGGCGTAGAAGACAACGAACTGCTTGGCTCGTAGAGTGGCCGCACAGCGCTGCAGAAGCGTCGGCCTGGTCAACTCCATGGCAAGCAAGTATACACTAGGGCGCATGACGATCAGGCTCAGTCGGCTGCTGCGAGTGTGTGGGACCGCATGGCCGACGGCCCTGCAGCGGCCGGTCTTGGCCGTGGCCGTCATCCTGGCCGTGACTGCGCCGGCTGCGGCAGCCGCTGCGGCCACGCCGCCGCCCATCAAGGCCAAAGCAGCCCTCATCATGGACGCGCGCACCGGCCGCATCCTCTGGGCCTTCAACGCCAACGTGAGCCGGCCAATGGCCTCCACCACCAAGATCATGACGGCACGCATCGTGCTGCTCCACGTACGCGACCTGAACGCGGTCGTCACGGCGCACGGGGACGTGACGACTGTCGACGAGTCAACGATCGGTCTGCATGCCGGCGATCGACTGACGGTGATGCAACTCCTCGAGGGGCTGCTCATCCCAAGCGCCAACGACGCTGCCGTGGACCTGGCGGACTACGTCGGCGGCAGCCAGTCGCGCTTCGTGGCGATGATGAACGCCGAGGCCCGGCGCCTGGGCCTGACGCACACCCACTACGCCAATCCTCACGGCCTGGACGCGCCGGGCCACTACTCGACCGTCGCCGATCTCACCAGACTGGCGCGCATCGAGATGAGGGACCCGGTGTTCGCCTTCGTGGTGAAGCGCACACGGGCCGAGCTCCCCGGCCCTGCCGACCACCCTCGCCAGGAGCGCATCGTGCGCTCGCCCGACACGCTCCTGTACTCGTACCCGTGGGTCAAAGGCGTGAAGACGGGCATGACCGACGATGCCGGCTGGTGCGTGGTCTCGTATGGCCATCGCTCGAGCGGCTGGATGTACGTCACGGTCCTCGGTGAGCCCACGCCGGCACGGCGACAGAGCGACGTTGTCGCTCTCTACAGGTACGGCACCTCGCTCTACACGACGTGGAGCTCGCCGCCGGCGGGGGCCGTTCAAGCCAGGGTGCCGGTGCCCTACAGTCACACGCCGCTCTCGCTGGTCGTCAGCAAGGCCTTCACGACCGGCGTGCCGCCCGGGGCGCAGGTCACCTGGAAGGTGGAGGCTCCGGCGGCGGCCCACCTGCCGCTTGCTGCCGGCCAGGCGCTGGGCACGATGCGCTTCTTCATCGACGGCCACGCCGTCGGCTCGCGTCCTCTTCTGGCCGACCGCAGCGTGCCGGCGCCCAGCTGGTGGCACCGCGACACGGCCCGCCTCCACGACGCCTGGGGCCGGCGCGGCCACGTGGTCCATTGGCTGCATCAGGCCGGCAGCTGGATCGTCGATCGCTTCCGGGATCTCGGGCAGCGCATCACCAGTTTGTTCTGAGCGTGGCCCGCGACGGGGCGCGGACGCTCACGCTCGTCGTCCATGTTCTTGCGCCTCAACGACGGCTTGTGGCGCGGCGTGGCTACAATGGACACATGAGATTCTCGCGCCCCGCACTGGCTCTGTTCGTGGTCCTCTGGGTGGTCGTGGTGCTGTACCCCGACCCCAACGTGCTTTGGCGCAGCATCCGCAACATCCAGCACCCCGACGTGAACGCGGCTGCGGTCGCCGGGCTGGCGCGCACCCTGCCCAACAACCCGCGGCTGATCGAGGCGGCGGTGGAACAGCGCATCGTGCCCTACGCCTACGATTGGCAGGTCAACGGCGTGCCGTGGTACTTCCCCTCGGCGGCGGAGGCGCTACATGCCGGTCGCGGCGACTGCGAGAGCCGCGCCATCGTGCTGGCCAGCATCCTCAAGGCCAAGGGCATCCCGTACCAGCTTCGCATGTCGTTCGACCATATCTGGGTGGACTATCCCGGCAAACGGCCCAACGCGATCGAGAACAACGGCCTCGTGCTGGCCGAGCGCAAGAATGGCCACTTCGTGTTCCATTGGCCCAAGCAGTTCCATCTGGGACAGGAGATCAGCGACCAGCTGGCTATCTACTGGACGCCCATGCCCGGGCTGCGCAAGGGGTTGCTGCTGGGCGGCCTCGCGGTCATCCCGCTGCTCAACGCCTTGGCGGCGCTGGCCGGCAAGCTGGGCGGCCAGGAGGCGCAGCTGCCGCCGGCCGCTGTGCCCGGCCGCCGCCGCCGTCTTACGGTGGGGACGCAGAGGGTGTAGCGTAACGCCGGCGCTCGCTGGGGCGCGGATCCAAAAGGAGGGGCGGTGACCAAGCGCGTGATCGATCTGCGCAGTGACACGGTGACCAGGCCGTCGCCCGAGATGCGGCGGGCGATGATGGAAGCTGAGGTCGGCGACGATGTGCTCGGCGACGACCCCACGGTCATGGCTTTGCAGCAGCACGCCGCCGAGCTGCTCGGCAAACGGGCCGGGCTCTACTTTCCGTCAGGCACGATGTGCAACCAGGCGGCTGTCCGCGCCCTCACGCGGCGCGGCGACGAGGTCTTCCTTCATGCGCAAGCGCACATCATGTTCTACGAGCAAGGCGCTGCTTCGGCGCTCAGCCAGGTGCAGTTGCGAGTCTTCGACTCCCCGGACGGTACGCTGGACCTGGAGAAGATGGACGAGTACGTGCACACCGACGCCGACGTGCACTTCGCCCCGACGCGCCTCGTGTGCCTCGAGCAGACACACAACCACTGCGGCGGGGTGGTGCTGTCGCTCGAGCACATGAGAGCCGTGCGTGAGCTGTGCGATCGGCACGGTCTGAAGCTGCATCTCGACGGCGCGCGGCTCTTCAACGCCGTCGCCGCCACGGGAGTGCCGGCGGCCGAGTACGCGGCGCTCTGCGACACGGTCAGCATCTGTCTCTCGAAAGGCCTCGGGGCGCCGGTCGGCTCCGTGCTGGTGGGCGACGCGGCCATGCTGCAGCTGGCGGCGCGCGCCCGCAAGATCTATGGCGGCGGCATGCGCCAGGCCGGCATAGTCGCCGCCGGTGGCCTGTATGCACTGCGCCACAACGTGGCCAGGCTGGCCGACGACCAGCGCCGCGCGCGCCGGCTGGCCGAAGGCCTGACGGCGCTGCCGGGCCTGGCCATCGACCTGGACACGGTGCAGACGAACATGGTCTTCGCCGGCACCAGGGGCACCGGTATGCCGGCCGCCGATCTGGTCGAGCGGCTCGGCGCCGAAGGCGTGCTCTGCCTCGACGAAGCGCGCTGGTCGGTGCGCTTCGTCACCCATCTAGACGTGGACGATGGCGACATCGAAGAGACGCTCGCCGTCGCCGCCCGCGTGGTGGCCGCGGCTGGTTGACGGCCGCGGCCCACGCAGGGTCGCCGCGCCGCCCTACAGACCTACTTCTTCTTCGCCGGCGCCTTCGTTCCGGCCGCCTTCTGCTCCTTGACCGGCTCGGTGCCGGGCTTGACGGCCATGTTCCGGTAGATCTGCGCCATGTCGTCGCGCGTGAACTTGCGCGGGTTGTTGTTCCAGAGACGTCCCTGCGTCTCGGCGCCCTCGACCAACGACGGTATGGCCGACTCGGGAATGCCGACCTCGTTGAGGTACTGCGGCACTTCGAGGTCTTCGGCCAGCGTGCGCATGGCGGCGACGGTCTTGGCAGCCGCGTCGCGGTCGCTCAAGCCATCCATGTTCTCGCCCATGAACTCGCCGATCTCCTTGAACCACTGGAGGCACGACATCATGTTGTACTCCATGACCCAGGGCAGCATGAGCGTGTTGGCCACGCCGTGCGGCACGTGGAACGTGCCGCCGATGGGGTAGCTCATGGCGTGCACGGCGCCGACGCCGGCGTTGCCGAAGG
>PMKX01000167.1 GCA_003158705.1 Actinomycetota bacterium | reverse complement strand
CGGGCGCGACATCTTCCCCGACAATATCGAGCAGGCGTTCGCCGTGCTGCAGAAGACGGCGCAAGGCAAGAAGACCAGGGTTGAGCGGCACTATCTCAACCTCCGCGAGGAGTAGGTGGTCAGCATGGCGAGTGGCAACGGCAAACCCCTGGCAGAGCCTAAGGGCTCCCAGCTCTATGAAGTACTCAAGGGCATCGACTTCGAACGCCGCGAGCTGATCGGTAAACCCCGCTCGGCCGGCCTGTTCGACCTCGTGAAGGACGGCGGCAGGTATCGCTGCTACGCGTGCACGCTCTGTGAGCGCACCTGTCCCGCGGACTGCATCGAGATCGACTACTGCCCCGAGTATCCCGAACTCAGCTGGGACACGGGCGCCGAGCTGGCGGCTGTCAGCGCGGCGCAGCCCGAGATCGACATGAAGCCCTTCGACGCCGTGGTCGCCCGACTTCGCGACGGCTATGGTCTCATCGAGGCGTTCCACACCACTCAGGAAACATATGGGTACCTGCCGCGCCAGGTGCTCGAGAGCATCGCCGCGGAGCTCTCCCTGCCGCTCAGCCGTGTGTACGGAGTAGCCACCTTCTACACCCAGTTCCGTCTCAAGCCCGTTGGGAAGTACGTCATAGACGTGTGCATGGGCACCGCCTGCCACGTCGCCGGCGCCCCACTCATCGTCGAGGCTTTCTCCCAGGAGCTGGGGATCCCCATCGGCGAGACCACGGCAGACCGGCTGTTCACCCTGCAGACCGTCAACTGCGTCGGCGCCTGTGCGTTGGCGCCCGTCGTGCGCGTCGGCGACGACGACACCCACGGGCGCATGACGCCGAACACGGCCCGCAAGCTCGTCCGTCAGCTCTGCAAGAGAGAGGAGGCCTAGTGGCCACCGCGATCTCACGTGCCGCCCGCGTCGAGCGGGCCCTCGAGCGTGCCACAAAGGCAGACGGGCACATCAGCAACGATGCCGGCCGCGAGCTGCGCATCTGTGCCGGCACGGCCTGTCATGCGTCGGGCCGTCTNNTTCTGCCAGCAGGGTCCCATCGTCGTCATCCGGCCACAGGGCATCTTCTACCCGCAACTCAAGCCGCGTGACATCCCGCGGGTCATCGAGAAGAGCGTCCTCGGCGACGAAGTCGCCGAGGACCTGCTGTACCGTGACCCCGTGAGCGGCGACCCGGTCGCGCTGGAGGCCGAGATCCCCTTCTACGCCCTCCAGCGCCGTCTCGTGCTGGCGCTCAACGGCAAAATCGACCCGCACTCCATCCGGGACTATATCGCCCACGGCGGTTACCGAGCCCTGGCCAAAGTACTCGCCGAGGGCGACCCAGAAGCGGTCATCGACCTCGTCGATGCGTCCGGCCTGCGCGGCCGCGGCGGCGCCGGGTTCCCCGCCGCCCGCAAGTGGCGCTTCACGCGCGCCACACAGTCGGAGCGCAAGTTCCTCATCTGCAATGCGGACGAGGGCGACCCCGGGGCGTTCATGGACCGCTCCGTGCTGGAGGGCAATCCGCACTCCGTGATCGAGGGCATGCTCATCGGCGCCTTCGCCATCGGCGCGACCGACGGCTACGTCTACGTCCGCCACGAATACCCGTTCGCCGTAGAGCGCCTGCGCATAGCTCTCGACCAGGCCCGTGAGCAGGGCCTTCTGGGCCCGAACATCCTGGACAGCGGCTTCGACTTCGACATCCGCGTCAACCAGGGCGCGGGCGCGTTCGTCTGCNNTCTGCGGCGAGGAGACCGCCCTGCTGGCCTCCATCGAAGGGCATCGCGGCATGCCGCGGCCGCGGCCTCCGTATCCTGCCGTCTCCGGCCTGTGGGGCTATCCCACCAACACAAACAACGTCGAGACCTGGGCCAACGTGCCCTGGATCGTCAACAACGGCACCGAGGCCTACGACGCCATGGGCACCGGGACCGCCAAGGGCACCAAGATCTTCTCGCTCACCGGCAAGGTGACCAACGGAGGTCTGGTCGAGGTGCCCATGGGCGCAACCCTGCGCCGGGTCATCTTCGACATCGGCGGCGGCATGCTGCCGGGACGCCACTTCAAGGCCGTGCAACTCGGTGGACCGTCCGGCGGTTGTCTGCCCGAGCGTCTGCTGGACACACCGATCGACTTCGAGAGCCTCATAGCCTCCGGCTCGATGATGGGTTCCGGCGGTATGGTCGTGGTCGACGACACCACCTGCATGGTCGACTTCGCGCGCTACTTCCTCAAGTTCACCTCGGAGGAGAGCTGTGGCAAGTGCGTGCCGTGCCGCGTCGGCTCGGCCCGCATGCTCGAGATCCTCGACCGCATCTGTGCCGGCCAGGGCGAGCCCACCGACCTGGACAGGCTGCAGACCATGGCCGACGACGTCATTGAGGGCTCGCTCTGCGCCCTTGGCGGTACTGCCCCCAACCCCGTGCTCACCACGCTACGCTACTTCCGTGACGAGTACGAGGCGCACGTCCTCGAGCATCGCTGTCCGGCCAAGGTCTGCCGGCCGCTCATCCGCTACACCGTCGATGCGGACGCCTGCACGGGCTGCCACGTCTGCTTCGGCGCTTGCCCCGTCAACGCCATCTCGGGGGAGCGCAAGCAAGCTCATGTCATCAACCAGAAGCTCTGCACCAAGTGTGACACCTGCCGTCAGGTGTGCACTTTCGACGCCATCGACGTCGACACCGGCGTTCTCGCGGTGGCCGAAGGGAGGGCGTCGTGAGCCCAGCTACGAAGACGAAGGTGAGGTTCACCATCGACGGTAAGGCGGTGAGCGCCAAGGCCGGCGAGACGGTGCTCTCAGCCGCCAAGCGAGCCGGCATCGAGATCCCCGCACTGTGCCACCAGGAGGGCACGCCCGCCTGGGGCGCCTGCCGTCTCTGCCTTATCGAGGTCAAGGGCGCGGACAAGCTGCAGGCGTCGTGCGCGACGTCGGTCGCCGACGGCCTGGTCGTGCACACGCAAAGCAAGCGCGTGCGCGCCAAGCGCGAGAGCTACCTCAAGATGTACCTCTCCGACCACAACGCCTACTGCGAGGCGCCGTGCTCGTCGGCCTGCCCCACGCACATCGACATCCCCGCCTACTTGAGCGAGGTCGCGAGCGGCGACATGGCCGCCGCCGCGGCCATCGTGCGCCGCGAGCTGCCGTTCGCCGGCATCTTCGGCCGCATCTGCCCACGGTACTGCGAGCCCGTGTGCCGGCGCGGCGAGGTCGACGACCCCATCTCGATCTGTTCCCTGCATCGGGCGGCCGGCGACCATGCGCCGGCGGCGCTGCAAACCGCGCCGTCCACGGGCCGCCGCGTGGCGGTCATCGGCGCCGGCCCAGCCGGACTCTCGTGCGCCTGGTATCTGACCGAGACGGGCCATGAGGTGACGATCTACGACACCAACGAGAAGCCCGGCGGCATGCTGCGCTACAGCATCCCCGAGTTCCGCCTGCCCGAGAAGGTGCTCGACCGCGAGCTGGCGCCCTTGTTCGACGCCGGCGTGCGCTTCGTCGACGGCGTCGCCCTGGGCCACGAGGTCACCCTCGAGGGCCTGCACGACGCCGGCTTCGGCGCCATCTTCGTCGGCGTCGGCGCCTGGCAGACCGCCAAGAGCCGCATCCCCGGCAGCGAAGCGGTGGTCGAGTCGATCGATATGCTGCGCGCCGTGCGTGAGGGCCGCAAGGTGCGTGTCACCAGCGACGTCATCGTGATCGGCGACGGCACGGCAGCGCTCGACGCGGCGCGCACGGCGCGCC
>PMKX01000005.1 GCA_003158705.1 Actinomycetota bacterium | reverse complement strand
GTCCTTCTCACGCACCTCCAGATGAAGCGCGACCCGGCGGCCACGATCGCGGCCGTGCGGGCCGAGTACGGTGGCCCGGTCTCGCTGGTCAGCGACGGCGATCGGGTCGCGATCGAGGGCTGATCGCGCCCGGGTCGCCCGGCCGCTGCTTCCATTCCCGCTGTTACCGCCACCCGGAATCGAAACACCGGGGCCCGGTTGTCCGGGCCCCGGTGTTCGAGCGTCTCGGGGACAGCCTTGGGTGAGGGCGAGGGTTACCGCTTGCGGCGGGCCCGCGCCGGGGCCGGGGTCAGCAGCAGGATGCTGCCAAGGAGACCGGCCAGGACAAGAAGCACAAGCCAGATGCCGCTGGAGGGTCCGCCCGTCGTTCCGCCCAGCGAGGACGTCGGCGGCGGGGTGATATTGGGCTTGCTCGTGGCAGCCAAAACGGCGCTGGTGGCGGTTGGCGTGGGTGTCGGCGTCGCCGTCGGCGTGGGTGTCGGCGTCGCCGTCGGCGTCGCCGTCGGCGTCGGTGTGTTGAAGTAGCAGAAGTTCTCCGGCGTGCACGGCGGCGACGTCGGCGGATTCGACGGCGGAGTCGTCGGGCAGGTCCCTGACTCTTCGCAACTCGGCGAACTGGCAGTCACGCTCGCGGAGGCATTCTCGAAATCGAGGCCCGAGGCGCCGGCGGTGGCCATGTTGGTGGTGAGGCCGAGCACGGCCGAGGAGGAATAGTAGCAGGTGATGGCGGCGCCGACCGCCAAGGTGGTCGGGATCGCGCAGACGTCGCTCAGCGTGGTGTGATCGTCAACGAGCGTCACGTCCGTGAGCGGGACATTGCCGGCGTTGGTGACGACGATCTCGTAGTAGACCGTCGTGCCGACCGTAGTGCTAAGGCCGGAGGTGAAGGGGCCGCTGGCGTTCAGCGCGACGCCCTTGGTGATGGACAGACCCGACTGACCGGGGATCGTGACTGTCGTGCTCGTGGAGCACGCGGCGGCGGTCGTGTCCGTCGTGCAGTTACTGCCGGTGCCGGTGACGAGAACGGTGTTGCCCAGGGTCGTCTTCCCCACCGGGAAGCCGGCCTCGTTGAGCAGCACCTGGAAGTGCAGGGTAAGCCCGCTGGTCGGGACCGTCAGGCCGGACCAGCTCACGGTCGGGCTACTGAAGCTGCCGCCGTTGTCGGCGCTGGCGGGCACGTAGGCGCCATAGGTGAGCAGGCTGCTGATGTCGTCGGAGACGCTCACGCCCGTCAGCGCGCTATTGCCGCTGTTGCTGAGCGCGATGCTGTAGCTCAGCGTGTCACCGGGCTGGGCGGTCGCCCCGCTCAGGTCGCTGGTCGAACTGGCCGACTTGACGGCCGTGACGTTGGCGGTGCAGGCGATCGAGTTGTAGATGGTGCTGAAGACATCGGGCAGTGTGCTCGCATCGGTGGCGTGGGCAAAGTCGCCCGAGGGCTGGGCCAGGCTCATCATCAGCGGCAGGTTGACTCCGTTGGTGCCGCTGCTGGCGCCCGTTCCGATGGCGACGGACCACACGATGTCAGCCGTATTCTTGAACGTGGTGATCTGCGTGGATGACGGGGTTTGGCTGCTCGCCGGGTTGGGGCTCCCGTCGGAGAGGAACACGTACACGTGCGTGGCGCCGGAACGCTTGCCGGCCGCCATGTCCGCCTGGCCGGTGTTCATGCCCGTGAGGAACGGCGTGGAGCCGTTTGACGAGAGACTGCTGATGGCCGCATCAACCACTGCCGCGGAAGCGGCTGCGGCAGAGGCAACAAGATGAACCGACGTGGTGGCAGTGGTGCCGGAGAAGTACGTGAGACCCACATGGTGCAGGCCCGTACCGCCGACACCGCCGTGGCTGTCCAGCGCGCTGACGAGCTGCGTCGCGGCCTGCTTTGCCCACCCCAGTCGAGTCTTGGAAATCGGGCTGCCAGAGGAATTGGAGCCCATGCTGCCCGATGTGTCGATGATGAGCTCGACATCGAGCGGGGTGGTCCCGCAGACGGGAGCCACAGCTGCCAGGGTCGCGAGTGTCGCCGCGCCAGGAGCGACGGCCGCCGCCGCGGCTCCGACTGCGCCCGGGCCAGCGAGCGCTAGGCTCGTCATGAGGAGGACACCGAGCCAGCCGGCCCGGCGGAACGCTGTGGCGCGCCTTCGGCGCGGAGTAGTTGTTTCCATCGATCTCCTGTCCCCATACATGCGGCAGAGCTGCCGCGGATGACGCCGATGCGACCGGGCCGAATGGCATGAGTCACCACTACTTCTGGGCCCTGATTGCACACTCGAGTGTGCTCGGACGCATCGTCGCGGTCTAGTACTTCGGGCGTACCGATGGCGCTCCGAACCGCACCTGACCGCACCAGCGGCCGTAATCTCGGTGCACCCCAGCACCAAACGGGTACTGGGAGGTCGTTGGGAGGCCGTACCCAGGCCCGGGGTACTGTTGGGCGGGCGGCGGATTCGGAGGCCTGACGCGCCCGCGTGGACTACGATTCGGGCCGGGCCGCGCCAGCGCGGGCCGGCCACCATATCGGCACCCAGCTGCCCGGGAGATAGCGTGACCCAGCCGCTCGAGCCAGCAGCGTTCGTGCCGCTCCGCTCGCGTGCGTGCACTGCGCTCGAGGCTGCGTGGGGGCGCGCAACGGCGGCCGGTGCGCTGCCTCGTGTCGCCCCGATCGAGCGGCCGGCAATCGAGATCGAGCGGCCGGCAAACCCGGAGCACGGCGACCTCTCCTCGAACCTCGCGATGAGGCTGGCCCGGCCGTGCCGGATGG
>PMKX01000058.1 GCA_003158705.1 Actinomycetota bacterium | reverse complement strand
ACGCCGAGCCCGACGCCCACATCGACGACGTCCCTCGTGAAGGTGCCCAACGTGTACAGCATGGACGTCGGCACGGCCACCAGCAAGCTCTCGGCGGCCCACTTCCTGGTCAGCGTCAAGGAGAAAGCCAGCGTGCAGCCGGCGGGCACCGTGATCAAGATGGTGCCCGACGCCGACACGTTTGCTCCCGAAGGCTCGACCGTGCTCATCGTGGTGGCCAAGTAGGAGCCGGGCGATGGCCCCGCCGGTGGTGTCGCCGGCCTCGCCCGTGTGACGGCCTGCCGCCTAGTGCGGGATGAGCAGCACGTAGACCAAGTAGACGGCGTACATGGAGCCGGCCCCGCAGAGAGACCACCACGTGAGTGTGTGCTTCACGCGTAGCGTCAGGTAGAAGACCGTACCGGAGACAAGAGCCAGGACGCCGCTGAAGAAGGCGTCGAACGGCAGCTGCCAGGTCGTGAAGAGCAGGCCCACCGACACCGGGAACGTACTCTGGAAGACCATCGCTCCCGTGATGTTGCCCAGCGCCAGCGAGTCCTTGCCGGCGCGCATCCAGATGACCGAGTTGAACTTCTCGGGCAACTCCGTGGCCAGAGGTGTGATCAGGAGCGAGACGATGAGCGGGCTGGCGCCAAGGCTCTCGCTCACGTGGGTCACCGCCACCACGAAGATCTCCGCACCGCCGATGATGCCGGCCGTGGCGATGGCGAGCTGCAGGAAGATGCGACGCCGATGCGGCATCACCGGGTGGCGGTGGAAGTAGAGCGGTTTGCTCTCGCCCTCCAGGTCGCCCTCCTCCTTCATGGTCACGTAAACGTAGTAGCCGTAGCTGACCAGCAAGAGCGGCGAGAGGATCCACTTGACGTGCGGCAGGTCGACGAGGCCTATGGCCAGAGCGGCGGCGTAGGCGACCAGGAAGTAGCCGAGGTCGCGGCGCATCACCTTCTCGTTGACGGTCACCGTGCGCGGCCGGCGGCCGCGGCGGCTGTAGAGGAACACGGCGATGCCCGTGACGAGCATGGCCAGGCTGGAGAGCATGAACGGCGCCCCCAGGATGGCGCCCACACCGATCTTGTGCGCCGAGGCGCCATGCGTGAAGACGATGGCGATGATGGGCACGAGCGTCTCGGGCATCGCCGTGCCCACCGCCGCGAGGATGCTGCCCACGGCGCCTTCACCCAGCTCGAAGCGCCGTCCGAACCACTCGACGGCGTTGGTGAACAGCTCGGCCGAGGCGAGGATGACGGCGAGTGCGACAATCAGCAGGACCACGTTCATGACGGCAACGAACGATAGCACAGCGGCTCGCTGGCGGCCGCAGCGCGACTGAGGCGGCGGGCGGTACATGCACACCACCCGCCGCCTCAGTCTCAAACGGCGAACCTGCGTCTTTCCGGCGCCGATGCCGGCGCCGGCCGGGCCTCTGGGCCGCTAGGCCAGGTTGAACACGTGCCGGATGAGCGGGAAGGCGAAGTAGATGACGAAGCCGAGGCTGGCGACGTACATCATCCAGCTCACGTCACGCGCCTTGCCTTGGGCGATGCGGATGATCGCGTAGGCGATGAAGCCGGCGCCGATGCCGTTGGTGATGCTGTAGCTCAACGGCATGATGGTCATGATCAGCACCGCCGGCAGGCCGAAAGCGATGTCGCTGAAGTCGATGCCGGAGAAGGCCTTGTGTTCGCCGGTCTCCTCGTGCTCGGCCTTGCCCTCGCCCTCGGTGAGCGTGCGCATCATGAGGAAGCCGACGATGATGAGCGCCGGCGCCGTGGCGTTGGCCGGGACGATGGCGGCGATGGGCGAGAACGGCATGGCGGCGAAGAAGAGCACGGCGATGATGACGCCCACCCAGCCGGTGCGCCCGCCGACGCCCACGCCGGCGCCCGATTCGATGTAGGTGGTGGCCGACGAGCTTGAGGCCGCACCGCCGGCCGCGGCGGCCAGCGAGTCAACGAGCAGGGGACGCACCACTTGAGGCAGGTCGCCGTTCTTGTCGAGGTAGCCGGCCTGGCCGCCGACGCCGATCAGGGTGCCCATGGTGTCGAAGAAGTCCGAGAGCATGATGCTGAAGACCCAGAGGATCGTGGCGGCGATGCCCAGCTTGGTGAACGAGGAGAAGTCGAACTTGCCCACGAGGCTGAAGTCGGGCGCGGCAAAGGCCTTGTGCGGGATCACCGCCGTGCCTGGTGCGAAGGACTTCTTGTCGTAGGCGTAGTTGAGGATCGTGGCGAAGACGGTCGAGAAGACGATGCCGAGCAGGATGGCGCCCTTCCATTTGCGCGCCAGCATGACGATCGTGACCACGAGGCCGAAGATGGTCACACCCACGGGTACGCCGACCCAGTCACCCAGGGTCACCGGTGTACCGCTACCTGCCACCACGAGGCCGCCGTCGACGAGGCCGATGAAGAGGATGAAGAAGCCGATGCCGATGGCGATGGCCTTCTTGAGCTGCAGCGGGATGGCCTTGAAGATGGCCTCGCGGAAGCCGGTGAGCACCAGGATGGTGATGACGATGCCTTCCATCAGGATGATGCCCATGGCGCCCTTCATGGTCAGTCCGCCGGCCGCGACCAGGCTGAAGGCGACGACTGCGTTCAGCCCCATGCCGGGGGCCAGGGCGTAGGCGCGGTTGGTGTAGAGGCCCATGATCAGGGTCATCACGCCGGCGACCAGACAGGTCGACGTGAGGACGGCAGCGAACGGCAGGCCCTTCGACTCGAGGTCTTTGATGCCCACAAAGCCGAGGATCACCGGGTTCACGAAGATGATGTAGGACATCACCATGAAGGTCGTGAGACCCGCTACCGTGTCACGCGTCAGGGTGGTTCCGTTCTGCTTGAACTTGAACAGCTTCTCCAGCACGGCGGGCTCCTTGGGTGGTGGCGAAGAGACAAGAACGATGAGACGAGCAACGCGGAGAAGGGCGCGCGCTGAGGCGCCCACATGCGGCTGGCTCTGCGGCGCCCTCCTTTCGCCCGGCGGGCCTCGACGCAGAGACCCACGGACAGCCGACGGCGGATCGGCGCCATTGTATAGGACGAGCGCCGCCGCCGCTGTCGCCGCGTTGACAAGCCCGCGCCGGCGCGCTTATCGTCTGGCACGCCGGCTAGTGGAAGGGATGTGGTTTCGGGAGTGGACGACGACGCAGGCTCCTTAGGGCTCTCGGAGCTCGAGTCCATCACCGTGCTCGATGTAGACGGGCACGAGATCGGCGAGCTCGCCGATCTGGTGGCCGTCTACGATCCCGACCGCCCCGTGGTCACCGCTTTCATCGTGCAGCACGACGACGAGGTGCTGCGCGCTCGCTGGGATCAAGTCAGCGACATCGACGTCGACGAGAAGGAGCTGCGTCTCTCGGTGACTCTCGCCGCTCTCGAACCGGCTTCGCTGCGCGGCGATGAGCTCGCGCTGGTCGAGTCGGTGCTCGACAACCAGGTGCTCGACGTGCGCCGGCGCAAGTTCGTGCGCGTGCAGGACGTGGTCCTGCGCACCCACGAAGGCAGTCTGGTGGTCGCCGGCGTCGACGCGAGCAGCAGCGCTTTCGTGCGCCGCATCGGCCTCGGTTTCCTCTCCCGCAAGATGCCCCGGCGCGCCGGCGATCTCGTGCCCTGGGAGGACGTCAACCTCATCTCCGTGCGCCTCTCGCGGCTCAACTTCGTGGAGGCGTTTGCCGAGCTCGCCGAGCTGCACCCGGCGGACATCGCCGACGTCGTCGACCAGGTCGGGCCGCGTGAGCGGGCGGCGGTGCTGGGAGCGCTCAACACGCAGCTGGCCGCCGATACTCTGCAGGAGATGGACCCCGAGCTGCGTGCCGTTGCGCTGGCTGAGATGCCGCCTGAGCGAGCGGCCGCTGTACTCGCCGAGATCGATCCGGACGAGGCCGCCGACATCCTCGCCGACTTGCCCGACCCTGTGGCCGAGGAGTTGCTCACCAGGCTGCCGTCCGAGGCTGAGTCCGCGTTGCGGGGTCTGGCCAGTCACCCCGAGCACTCGGCCGGCTCGCTCATGACCATCGAATTTGTCACCATGCCGCAGGAGCAGACGGTGGCCGAGACGTTGGCGCGGTTGCGCCGCGAGCGACCGCCGACACACGCCATCACGTACCTGTACGTGGTCGACGACGAGCAGCGGCTGGTCGGTGTGGTGAGCCTGCGCGATGTCGTCTTGGCTGAGTCGGACCAGCGGCTTGCACAGATCATGGAGACGGAGGTCGTGGATGCGACCGCCGACGTGGACGAAGAAGAGGTGGGCCGGCGCATGACCAGGTACAACCTGCTGGCGCTGCCGGTCGTGGATGCTGAGCGCCGCATGCTCGGCCTGGTGACCCTCGACGACGCCCTGGACGCCATCGTTCCCGACGAGTGGAAGCGACGCCTGCCGCGCATCTTCCGCTAGACGGCCGCGCCGCCTGGCCTGGCGGGCGGCGGGCGATCATCGCGCCGCCGGCGCAGCCCCGCCGGCCGCCCCCATCTCACTGCTTGACGATCAGCCTGTTGCTGCCGACTTGCGACTGCTTGTTGCCGGCCAGGTCTCGGGCCAGCACCGTGTAGCGATAGCTGCCCCGCGGCAGCCGGCAGCGCCAGACGAAGATGCCGGTCACATGGGTCTGGTCGGTCCGCTGCCAGCCGAGAGCGATCACCTGACGTGTGCGGCCGCTGTGGTCTGTGATGCGGATCGTGATCTCGGCCTTGGGGCTCAGCAGATCGTCGGCGCGGTAGCTCAGCGCCGGCCAGAAGCCGCGCTTGACGGTGCAGGCTCGCGGCGCGAAGGTCTGCGGTCCACGGGTGTCGATCTTCACCGTGCAG
>PMKX01000212.1:1059-10893 GCA_003158705.1 Actinomycetota bacterium | reverse complement strand
AAGGCCATGCAGCTGGAGCTCAAGAAGCTGCAGAGCGACGTCGGCATCACCTTCATCTACGTGACCCACGACCAGGAAGAGGCGCTCACGATGAGCGACCGTCTGGCCGTGATGAGCCAGGGCCTGGTGGAGCAGGTCGGCAAGCCCGCCGACATCTATGAGAACCCGGAGTCGGCGTTCGTGGCCAACTTCATCGGTGTGTCCAACATCTACCTCTCCGATGTGGTCAGCCGCACCGGCGACATAGCTGAGTGCAAGACCGACAAGGGCCTCGGCGTGAAGGTGCTCGTGCGCGGTCAGGACGTGAAGGCCGGCGACAAGGTCGGCATCGTGGTCCGTCCCGAGAAGCTCTCGATCCTGCCCGTGGCGCAGGCCGCAGACCTCGCCGACCGCCAGAATGTGTACGACGCGACCGTCAAGGCCGTCGTGTACATCGGCTCCGTCACACAGTTCATCGTCGAGATCGAGGGCAAGCACCTGGCACAGGTGCTGTACCAGAACCTCTTCCACACCGAGCGTGAAGAATGGCACCAGGACCAGAAGGTCAAGGTGGCTTTCTGGGACGACAGCTGCTCGCTCATCACCGACGTCGAGCGCGGCATGGCTGAGAAGGACCTCATGGGCGAGGTCGTCAAGAGGATGTAGCACCGGTGAGGGCCGGGCGCCAAGCGGGCCCGGCCCTCACGTTTCCAACGACTAGTCGGCGGCAGCGGACGAGCCGGCAGGCCGCACGGGTCTGCCAGAGGTGGTCCCAAAGCGATGATCACGGTTCAGGATATTCTCGAGATCCCCGACCTGAGTCTCAAATTGCTGGCCGGCAGCAAGTCGACGAGCAACCCGGTGCGTTGGGTGCACATCGCCGAGGTCCCCGACCCGACCAAGTGGCTCAAGGGCGGGGAGCTGCTGCTCACCACGGGCTATGGCATGGGCGGCGCCCACGACAAGCAGGTCGCGTTCCTCAAGCGACTCATCGACCACAACTTGTCGGGCCTGGGCATCGGCACCGGGTTCAGCCTCGAGAAGGTGCCCGAGGCCATCATCAAGGTCGCCGAGCAGTACAACTTCCCGGTCTTCGAGGTGCCCTACAACGTGCCGTTCATCGCCATCACCGAGGCGGTGTCGTCAAAGATAGTCAACGAGCAGTACTCGCTTCTGCAGCGCAGCCTGGCCGTGCACGAGAAGCTCACGACCATCGTTCTCGAGGAGAAAGGGCTCGAGGCGATCCTGGCGACGCTCTCCGCCCTGGTCGGCTGCTCGGCCGTACTCTTCGACTTTCACGGCCTCGTGCTCTGCGAGACCGCTTACCGGCGCAAAGTGCACAGCGAGCTGATCGCCGACCTGTGGCGCCAGATCTCCGATCGCCGTGCCACGCGGCAGAACTTCGCCATCGGGCTGGAGGGGGCGAGCTCGAGCGTGCAGGTGTTCCCCGTGGTCGCCTCGCACCGCATCGGCGCCTTCCTGGCCGTCGTCAAAGACAGTGGCGACTTCTCCGACTACGACCGCATCATCTTGCACCACGTGGTGACCGTCACGGCGCTCGAGCTGGTGAAGAAGAAAGCGGTGGCCGAGACCGAGAAGCGGCTGGCCGGAGACTTCTTCGACGAGCTCATCGCCAGCGATCTCTACGAGGAGGAGATCGCCCGTCGCTTGGCCTTCTTCGGGCTCGACCCCGAGGCCGAGCATCTGATCATGCTCGTCGACATAGACGACGTGAAGCGCTTGCCGGGCGCAGTGGCCGATCGCGACGAGACCGCCGTGCAGGACGTCAAGGAGCGCCTTCACTGGGCCGTGGACGAGTTCCTGGCCAAGCGGGAGGCGCTCTTCATCTCGGCGTCGCGCAGCGATTCCGTGGTCGTCCTGGTGCGGCCCGGCAAGGGCGGTGAGGCCGAGACGCTCGTGCTTGCCGAGGAGCTACAGGCGTCGGTCGCCCAGATGCTGCCCGAGATCTCAGTTTCCATCGGCCTGGGACGTCCGCACAAGTCGCTGGTCGACTTGCGGCAGAGCTACTACGAGGCAAGCTACGCGATCAGGATCCGCAAGCTCAAGGGCGGCGACGGCCTTATCGCCAGCTTCGGCGACCTGGGCTCATATGGTCTGCTGCTCGGCCTGCAGGACACGCTCTCGTTGCAGGTGTTCTACGACAGTGTGCTCGGCAAGCTGCACGAGTACGACGAGCAGAACTCGAGCGATCTGGTCAAGAGCCTGGCCTGCTTCCTGGAGGCCAACGGCCACTGGGGCGAGGCGGCCGAGCGGCTGTATGTGCATCGCCACACGCTGCGCTACCGCATGAAGCGTGTTGAGGAGATCACGACTCGCGACCTGGGCTCGTCGCAGGACCGCATGGAGTTCTGGCTGGCTCTCAAAGCCCGGGAGCTCATCGACCAGTCGACCAAGAAGCAGAAGGGGCCGCGCGAGGCGTAGCCGCTGCGCGCGGCGGCGCTAACTCTCGAGTACGCCGGCCCACACCGGCGGCAGCCCGCCGTCGAGGGTCACGTTGGCGCCGTTCAGGTAGTCGTTCTCGATGCAGAAGCGCACGGCTTGCCCGACTTCGGCGGGCTTGACCAGCCGCTTGAGCGCGGCGCGCTCGGCCGCGCGCAGCGCCGCTGCGCGGTGCGGATCCTCCGGCAGATCCACCGGTCCGGGTGCGAGGCCGCAGACGCGCACCGAGTCATCAGCCCACGCCACGGCCAGAGACTTCACGAGCGAGACCTGGGCGGCCTTGGCGGCCGCGTGCGCCGTGAAGGCCGCCGAGGGCTTCTCGGCGAGTGGGTCGGTGATGGCGACGATGACGCCGCGTGTCGCCTGCGTCTCGCCTGCGTCACGGCCGCCGGACGCCACAAACACGTGGTGCGCGGCGCGGGCGGTGAGGAAGAACCCCTTGGCAATGACGTCGAACGACTTGTCCCAGTCGGCCACGCCGAGCTCCTCGGGTGAGGCCGGCGCGAACGGGCCGCTGGCCGCGTACACCACGGCGTCGAGACCGTGCAGCGCCGCAGTCGCGTCCTCGACGAGGTGCGCGGCACTGTCGGCACGCGTGACGTCGCCGTACACCAGGCCTGCCTGCCCGCCTAGCGTCTGCAACTGGACCAAAGTGGAGCTGGCGTCGGCGCCGGGCACTCGCGAGCTGATGACGACCGCGGCCTCATGACGCGCCAGGTCCAGGGCAAGCTCACGGCCGAGGCGGCGCGCGCCGCCGATGACCAAGCAACGAGCCCCGCTGACGTTCATGCCGACCCCGATGTCGCGGCCGTGAGCTGCCGCTCTGCGAGGACACCCATCATGCGCCGCCGCCGAAGCGCGTCCAGACGGCGCGCGCGATGGCGGCGATAGCCGCCGGCGCGCGTTCTGTCTGCTCCGCGTCCAGCCCCTTGCAGTAGACGACCAGCGACACGGGAGCGCCGTCTGGCAGGTAGAAGAGCGCGGCGTCGTTGCTGGTGCCGGCCACGCCGCCCGTCTTGTTGCCCACCCGTGTCCCGGGCGGCAGGCCGGCCGGTATCTTCTCGCGCCACTCCTGACGCAGCAGGATCTCGATCATGAGCCGGCAGGAGGGCGGCGAGGCGCAGCGACTCTCGGCGATCATCGCCAGCAGCTCCATCATGTCCCGCGGCGAGCCGGGGTTGTCGAGTGCCTGGTCGACGGCGAACGAGTCGGCGTAGTCGTTGTTGCCGTCGAGTCCCCAACGCTCGTCGTAGAGGCGCCCGAACTCGGCTCCGGTCAGGTGACGATGCTCGTCGAGCAGCCGGTCGTACACACGTCGGCGGGTCTGGGGGTCGGTGTCGAGCTCACGCCAGCGAGCGATGATCTGCGGCCCGCTCAAGCCTGACCAGTCCGACCCCATGCCGAGCTCGAGGAGAAAGAACTCGCGCCCCGGCATGAAGCAGTCGATCGACTGCAGGCCGAGGTCACGCATGGTCTCGTTGACGCGCTCGATGCCCACCCGCCGCCAGAGCATGTCGGTGGCCGTGTTGTCGCTCAAAGTGATCATCAGGTAGAGCAGATCGCGCACCGTCGGCTGCAGGCCGGCGTGGCAGTGGATGAGCGTGCTGCCGGGGCTCTTGTCGTCCTCCTGGAGGATGATGCGCTCGTCCAGGGCGATGGTGTTGCCGTCCACCTGGCGCATCACCTCGACCATGACGGGGATCTTGAACACGCTCGCCATGGGGAAGGGCTCGTCGGCATTGAGAAGCACGGTGTCGCCGGTCACCAGGTTGCGAGCCGCCACCCCGACCGTCCCACCGAGATCGGCGACGACACGGCGGATATCGTCCGGCACGTGGTGCTCGGCAGCTTCAGGCATGGTCGTCGACCCCCGACTGGCGTCTTGGCTGATGTGATAAACATATAGCAGTGGGCTTCACCCGGGCTACTCCGCCGACTCGACAAGCAGCGGCTCGGCGTAGAATGCGAAGGACCGTGCCGGCCGCTTGCTCTCTCGGACAAGCAGCCGTAGGCCAACCGTCGTGAAATGACAAGGAGGACGCGATGATCGTCGGTGTACCCAAGGAGATCAAGAACGAGGAGTACCGGGTCGCCGTCACTCCGATCGGTGTACGCGAGCTCGTCCGCGCCGGCCATGAGGTGCTGGTCGAAAAGGACGCCGGCGTCGGCTCCGGCTTTGCCGATGCCGCTTACACCGAGGCCGGCGCCAAGATGGCACCGGCAGCCGACGTGTTCGCCAAGGCGGAGATGATCGTCAAGGTCAAGGAACCCCTGAAGCAGGAGTGGCCCAAGTTCAGCGACGGTCAGATCCTGTACACGTATCTGCACCTGGCCGCCGACAGAAAGCTCACCGAAGGACTCCTCAAGACCGGCGTGCGCGCCATCGCCTACGAGACTATCGAGACTGAGCACGGCCATCCGCTGCTCGCCCCCATGAGCGAGGTCGCCGGCCGCCTGGCCATCCAGGCCGGCGCCACACACCTGCAGAAGAACCACGGCGGTTCGGGCGTGCTGCTGGGCGGCGTCACCGGTGTGGCGCCGGGCAAGGTGGTCATCATCGGTGGTGGCACGGTCGGCGTGAACGCGGCCAAGATGGCGGTGGGCATGCGCGCCCGCGTGATGGTCCTCGACATGAACGCCGACCGGCTGGCCTATCTGGACGACATCTTCGGCGGCCGTGTGGAGACGGTGCTCTCTAACGAGGCGGCGGTCGAGGAGGCGCTGGAGGATGCCGACCTGGTCGTCGGTGCCGTGTTGCTGCCGGGCGGCGCTCAAGCCCCGCACCTCGTCAAGCGGTCCATGCTCAAGAGCATGAGGCCGGGCTCGGTGCTGGTGGACGTAGCCATCGACCAAGGCGGCTGCTTCGAGACGTCCAAGCCCACCACGCACAGCGAGCCCACGTTCGTCGTCGACGGCATCATCCACTACTGTGTGGCCAACATGCCCGGCGCCGTGGCGCGCACGTCGACCATGGCCTTGACCGGCGCCACGTTGCCCTACGGTGTCACCATCGCCACCAAGGGCTTCGAGGCGGCCGTGCGCGAAGACCCGTCGTTGGCGTTGGGCGTCAACCTGTACCGCGGCAAGCTCACGATCCCCTCGGTGGCTGAGGCGCACGCTCTGCCCTACACCCCCTTGGACAAAGCGTTGGTCTAGCGGGTCGTGGGTCGACCAGTCGGCACTGGCCGGGGAACGCGCGACATGCTTCAATGGAGCCACGGTGGCCGCTGTGGTCGGCCGTGGCTCTGCATCCAAGCGACCAGATTGGTCTAAGGAGCGAAGAATGGGCGATCTTCTGCGTGTGGACCTCAGCTCCGGCGCCGTCAAAGAAGAGACACTGGCGCCCGAACTCATCCGTGACTACATCGGCGCCAAGGGCGTCGGCAGCCACTTGCTTCTAGAGGAGATCGGGCCTGACGTCGACCCGCTGAGCCCGCAGAACAAGCTCATCTTCTGTGTCGGTCCGCTTGCGGGCACGGCCATGTTCGGCAGCAACCGCTACTCCGTCTACTTCCTCTCGCCGCTTACCGGTGGCTACGGCGAGTGCTACTCGGGCGGCAACGTGACGCCGCAGTTCGCCAAGACCGGCTACAAGGTCGTCATCCTCGAGGGCAAGGCCGCCAGCCCCGTCTACGTCGAGGTCTCAGAAGGCGGGGCCACCATCCACCCCGCGGCCGACCTGTGGGGTCTCGACACCTACGAGGCCGAGCAGAAGCTGGTCGAGCGCACCGGCCCCAAGGCGCAAGCCTGCGTGATCGGCCCCGCCGGCGAGAACCTGGTGCGCTTCGCCTGCATCGAGAACAACAAATGGCACAGCCTCGGGCGCGGCGGCAGCGGTACCGTCATGGGCTCCAAGAACGTCAAAGGTCTGGTCTTCCACGGCAGCAAGCCGGTGGAGGTCGCGCGTCCGGACGACTTCAAGGCGCTGATCAAAGACATGGCGGAGCGCGGCAAGGACGACCCCGGCGTGGCCGCCTACCGGCGTGGCGGCACAGTGAACATGGTGCGCACGCTCAACGGCGCCGGCACCTTCCCCACGCGGTACTGGCGCCGCGGGCACCTCGACGATTTCGAGCCGCTCACGACGGAGACCATGATCGAGAAGTACAGTCCCAAGAACGGCGTCTGCCCGCCCTGTATCCTCCAGTGTCTGAAGAAGAACACCGTGCCCGAGGGGCATCGCCGCGCCGGCGTCACCATCGAGGGGCCGGAGTACGAGACCCTGTATGTCTTCGGCGGGCTTTGCGAGATCGTCGACTTCGGCGAGGTCATGTATCTCAACGACCTGTGCGACAAGTACGGCGTTGACACGATGACGGCCGGCAACCTCTGCGGTCTGGCTATCGAGGCCTCGCACCGCGGCCTCATCCCCGACAAGCTCGAGTTCGGTGACGCCCAGGGCGTGGCCGACTTCCTGATGAAGATGATCAGGCGCGAGGGTACGGGCGCCCTGTTCGCCGACGGCGTGCTGGCCGTCGAGCGGGCGCTGCCGGAGCTGAAGGGTGTGGCCGTGCACGTCAAGGGCCTGGAGCCGGCCGGCTATGACCCGCGCAGGCTCAAGGGCATGGGCCTCGGCTACATCACCACGGCGCGCGGAGCCTGTCACTTGCGCGCCACGTTCTACAAGGCCGAGCTGGCCGGCTTCAGCGACCCGCAGGTCATCGAAGGCAAGGCGGAGGTGTTCGTCGACTGGGAGAACCGCCTCTGCATNNATCTACTGCCGCTTCTACCGCGACCTGGTGCCGTGGCCGTACATCACGGCGGTCGTCAACGCCGCCATCGGCACCGACTACAGCGAGGCGGACCTCGCCAAGCTCGCCAACCGCATCATCACCGAGACGCACGTGTTCAACGAGCGTCGCGGCTTCGGCCCTGAGAAGGAGCGGCTGCCCGCCTGGATCACCGAGCGCGAGACCGAGGACGAGAACAAGCTGCGCATAACGCAGCAGGAGCTCGACTTCATGCGCGGTGAGTACTACGGGCTGCGCGGCTGGGGAGTGCCGGTCGCCTAGATCGGGTGCTGCCGGCGGCGCGCCGCTAGGGGCCTGCGGCTTGTGGCTCTACTTGCCCACGTAGGCGCGCAGGCGCCGCCAGGGCGCCAAGCCCTCGCGTAGCGCAGCCACCAGGATGTGCACGCGTTTGAGCGACACCTGCATGCGTGCCGCGCGCTCGCCAAGCTCCGCTGCGTCACGCTGTAGCGTCTGCGCACGCTCAGTCGCGACGCCGGCGCGCTCCATGGCCGGGCCGGCGGCTGCCATGGTGTGCTCGACGCCGCGCTTGATCGTCTTGAAGAGCCGGTAGACGCAGCGAGCCAGGTAGCCCAGACCGAACAGGCAAGCGACGCCGGCAGCGGCGACGACGATGAGAAAGTGCCAGCCCTCCACGGCGTCAGTCTATCTCGCGCTGTGCCACGGCGTCGACGTCAAGGCAGGCGCACATCGTAGCGGCAAGCCAGCGCGCAGCCGCGCCCGGCGAGCTGGCTCACCTTGACGACGTCGCCGGTGTGCGGCGCCTCGATGAAGAGCCCGTCACCGATGTAGATGCCGACGTGATGGTAGAAGGACGGATTGCCGAAGAAGACGAGGTCGGCCGGCTGCAGGTCGTGGAAGCTGACAGGGCTGCCCAGGCGGGCCTGAAGCGTGGCCGCGTGGGGCAGCCGTATGCCGAACTTGGCGTACACGTACATTACCAAGCCTGAGCAGTCGAAGCCTTGGCTGGGCGACGCTCCGGCCCACACGTACGGGACGCCGAGCCAGCGCATCGCCTCGCGGACGACGGCGATCTGGGCCGGGGTGCCGGCGATGCTGCCGACGTCGACGCCTGCCGACCGGGCCAGCTGCTCGGATGCGCTACGCGCCGACGCCTGCTGCTGCGCGAGCATCTTCTTCACCTGCTCGTTGAGGTTGGCCAGGACGGCCTGACGCTGAGCGAGCTCGTCGGCGACGATCATGCGCTGCCCGTCGAGGCGGTTCGCGACTTGCAGGGCGCTGGCGCGGCGGGCGTCGATGTCGTGCTCGAGTGCGGCGACCGAAGCGACTAGCTGAGCCACCGACTGCTCGGCCGCCGCGTCCTGCTCGCCGATCCGACGGAACAGGTCGGCCTGGGCCTCGATGTCGGCGAAGTCGTGCGATCCGAGAAGAGCGTCGAGCAGCGTGAAGGGCCCCGCCTTGTACATGCTACTGAGGCGGCTGGCCACGAGGGCCTGCTGCGCGGCGAGCCGGCTCTGCGCCGCCTCGAGCTGCATGCGCGCCGTAGCCAGAGTGACGTTGACGGCGTCGAGCTCGGCGCGCGCCTGGTCGTACTTCTCGACGTCCGCCGCCAGCCTGCGGTCGAGGCGCGCGATCTGGGTCTCCACTGCCGTCGCCCGAGCGTGGAGCTGGGCGCTGCTCGAGGCTGTGGGACCGAAGATGAGCACTCGGGGGGCCGGGGTCGAGGCCGGCTCCGCGTACGCGGCCGAGGTGACTAAGAGTGTCAGCGCGAGGGCGACGGCGAACAGCACTACCGTTCGCCCCCATGATCTTTGCCGCGTTCTCACAGGGCCGGTTTCGCCACGGTCTGCGACTCTCCTCGTTGTGTGCCGGCCGCCGTACACCCGGCTTTGCTCTGGCAGGGTACACACACGCAGACCTGGCTGTCATGCCGCTCGCGGTCGACATTCGTGTCGTGAGCAGGCGGCCGGGCGACGCCCCGGCATTCTTTACAGCAACAAGACCACGGGTATACAATTCCTTCCCTGCAAACGGCGCGGGGTGGAGCAGTCCGGTAGCTCGTCGGGCTCATAACCCGAAGGTCGCAGGTTCGAATCCTGCCCCCGCTACCAAGCCTTCCAGGGCGCCCTCTCGGGCGCCTTTTCTTGTTGGGGTACGTGATCCGGTGCGCTGCGCGCGCGTGGCCGGGGAAGGGAGTGGTGAGAGCCTTGTCCATCGTCCTCATCATCAACGCGCCACCGTACGGCGACGAGCGGTCGTACAATGGTCTGCGCTTGGCGCAGGCTCTGCTCGCAGCGGACGAATGGGTCGAGTTGTTCTTCCTGGGTGATGGCGTGCACGTTGCGCATGCCGGGCAGGATCCGCGCGGCGCGCACGCCTCCCTCGAGCCCATGCTTGTCGAGCTCATCGCCAACGGCGCCGTGGTCATGCTGTGCGGTACCTGCTGTCAGGCGCGAGGCCTTCGCCAAGACGAGCTTGTGGAGGGGGCGCGGGTCGGCACGATCCATGACCTTGCCGACGTGGTGCGGCGCAGCGACAAAGCCCTCACGTTCTAGGCCCCTGGGTGACGCTGGTGGCAGCCGGGCAGAAGATCACCGCGACCGTTGAGCGGCGCGTCTGTGAGTTCGTTCGTGAACGAGACGTGCTGCGCGAGGGGGAGCGCGCGCTGCTCATGCTGTCGGGCGGC
>PMKX01000212.1:140-1013 GCA_003158705.1 Actinomycetota bacterium | reverse complement strand
CAACTTCCAGGAGCGTGCCCGCGAACTGCGCTACGGTGCCGCCTTCGAGCTGCTGCAAGGCCAGGGTCTCGACGTGGTGGTCACGGCACACAATCGTGACGACCAAGCGGAGACGGTGCTGTACCGTCTGGCCAAGTATGCGGCGCCGTCGGCCCTCGTCGGCATGCGGCCGCGCGAGCAACAGGTGGCGCGTCCGCTCCTGTGTCTGGACGCAGCGGAGGTGCGTACCTACTGCCTGGCGCGTGCCATCGAGTACGGCGAGGACGCGACCAACGCCGAGCCTCGCTACGCTCGCAACGCGCTCCGTCTGGAGGTGCTGCCGGCGCTGGCGCGCATCAACCCACGCGTCGCCGCCGGCCTGGCCGNNCCGAGCGCGGCGACGTTCGCGACCGTTCTGTCACCGGCGGTCGATATCGCTGCCTTGGCGGCCGAGCCGCCGGCGCTGCGGGCGCTCTGTGTGCGGCGCCTGCTGCGCTACGCACTGACGCCTGCGGCGCTCATTCCGCGCCGTGTGGTGGTCGCGGTCGAGACTCTGGCGGCGACGACCGCCGGCAGCGGCCGCGTGGCCTTGCCGGGCGGCTGCGAGGTCCTGCGCGAGTACGGGCGGCTGATCGTGCGCCGGCGTGAGCCGGCGCNNTCCGCGCGGAGCTGCTCGCCGGGCCGCACAACACGCCGGCCGTCGGCGAGGCTTTCCTGGGTCTGAGCGCGCCGCCCCGGACTGTGCTGCTTCGCCACCCCCGGCGCGGCGAAAGGTTTGTGCCTTTGGGCATGAGCGGCGAGACTTCCCTGACGCGCTACATGGCGGCCGCCAAGGTGCCTCGGAGCGCCAGGCCTGTCTCGGTCGTGACGGAGGTCGACGGCAGCGTCGCCTGG
>PMKX01000212.1:0-121 GCA_003158705.1 Actinomycetota bacterium | reverse complement strand
CGCCGTCGATCGGGTGCTGATAGGTCGCGATGAGCTGCAAGCCAAGGTGACCGAGCTTGCCCAGCGCGTCTCACGGGACTACGAGGGCCGAGAGCTTGTGCTCGTCGGCGTGCTCAAGGGC
>PMKX01000133.1:5822-8442 GCA_003158705.1 Actinomycetota bacterium | reverse complement strand
GCTGGCGGCCTCGTTGTAGACCGGTATCACGAGAGAGAGGAGTGCGCCCATGCTAGCTACGTAGGATACACCGGGGACGCCGGGAGCGAGCGCGGATGGGAGGCCGCGAGGCCGAAGGGAACGTTCTGTCTAGGAGCCGGCGCCTCTGTCTGGGCCGGAGAGGTCCTGCACGATGCGCACCTGGACGTCTCCCTTGGGGACGTTGCCGGCGCGCGGCTGGTCCAGGCGCATCACGCCTTCGTCCACCGGCTCGCGCCGGCGCTTGTCGGCCACGACCACGTCCTGCACGGCGCCGCCGCTCAGCAGCTTCGCCAAGGCGGGATTCCTCACCTTGATCGTGGTACCGAAGAAGTCCAGATCAGCTTCGCCGTCACCGGCCGTGATTCTGTCGCCGTCGCGCGCCATGCTCTCTGTATCGGCGCACCACGATGGTTTTCTTAACCCTCGCCCCCGGACTCTGCCTGGCAGTTGCTCCGCACCGGTCGCTGCGCTAGCATGGCCGCTGCCAACCACCAATTGGCGCGCGGCTAAAGCGTTCCAAGGGAAGCCGGTGCGATTCCGGCGCGGTCCCGCCGCTGTAACCGGTCGCCGTCGGCGCGTTCCTCTGTAGGGGAGTCACTGGATCGTAGGTCCGGGAAGGCAGCGCCGCCGCTCAAGCGTCACGACCGGGAGCCAGAAAACCTGCCAAGCCGCCTTGCGAAGCTGCTTTCCCACGCGGATGGGTGCTCAGCGTCACGGTTCAGAGCAGAGGACCCCGCTGTGTAGAGCAGACGGGGTCTCTGAGTTTCCGGGGGCAGTTTCGCGCGGAGGAGGGTTCGCCCCGGCGCCGGAAAGGAGTCCCCCATGGGAACTCGCAGAATCATCGTCCTGGCAGCGGCCGCTCTGTTCGTCGGCCTCGTGGCTGCCCCAGCCACCTGGGCCCACGGCGAGGCGACGCCCGCCCACGGTGCCGCCGCAACATCACCCACGACACCGGTCATGACCTTCAAGGCTTTGGTGCGCGTCGTCGCGGCGACATATGTAGTGGCGCCGTGGACGCAGGTGACGGTGCCCAGTTCCGGCAGCATCACCGACAGCGCCGGCAACAGCTACGCCGCCGACCACGCCAGCGCCCTCGGCGCCCTGGCCGCGGCAGCAGACAGGCGCGGCTTCACCTTCGAGACCGGCTATGGCGGCGACTACGTCTCGGCCATCGACGGACTCCCTTCGTGGATGTACGCCGTCAACGGCGCCGGCTACCCCAACATCGACGTCGGGGCCTTCACATTCCAGCTCCACAACAACGACCAAGTGGTCTTCTACCAGAGCCCGACCTTCACGCTCGACACGCAGCTACTGGTCGTGCACGTCAAGCCCGGCGCTCCCTCCGAGACCGGCCAGGGGCTGATCACGGTCACAGTGCGCGGCGACGCCTTGAGCGCGCCCAACAGCGCCGCCGACGCCAAGCGCTTCGGTGTCAAGGCTTCCACCGTCGTCGCACCCAAAGACTTCCCGCTGGTCAAGGGGGCTACGATCCACGTCGGCAGCAGCACGTTCGTCGACGGTGCAAACGGCGACGCCCTCGACGGCAGCATCACCGTCAGCGAACCCTGGTACGAGGGCAGCTTCAACGTGTGGGCCGAGAAGGCGACCGATGCCAGCCTCACCTACGTGCGCTCGAGCCCGGCGAAGTTCCCTCCCGGTGCGCCGCCGACGGTGCACAAGCTCGCGGCGCGGCCCAACCCGTACACGCCCGGCAACGGCAGGGTGCACGTGAGCTTCACGCTCTCGGCGCCGGCGACTGTGAGCCTGGCCGTGCTCACCACCGGGGCCGGCGGCGGCAACGAGGTGGCGTCCGTGACCCACGGCTTTGCCGCCGGCCACCAGACGATGGTCTGGAACGGCCAGGCGACCGGAGGGTTGGTGCACGGCGCTCGCTACCGGCTCGTCGTGCACGCGACCGATATCTACGGCCGTTCCGGCTCAGCCTCCACCCTCCTGCGCATCGCCCAATGACCGCTTCGCCGGCATTTTGAGGCAGCACTCCGCCGGCGCGATGAAACGAGGTCTCATCGCCGTGGCCTGCGCCTTGGCGCTGGCCAGCCTGGCGGCCGGCTGCACCGGCATGCGCGGCAAGCAGCCGGCCGCCTCGGCGACGGGCCACCCGCCGGACAGCGCCGAGGTGCGCCTCGTCGTCTCCCGTGACTTCGGCGCCACCGTGATGGTCGACGAACTCGCACCGGCCAAGCAAGGCTTGGACGTGATGCGCCTGCTGGCCGAGCACACGACCGTCGACACCAGCTACGGCGGCCAGTTCGTGAACGGCATCAACGGCGTGCGCTCGACCTTCGGCGGCGTGAGCACAGCCACAGCCGCGGACTGGTTCTACTGGGTCGACGGCGTGCTGGCCGACGTCGGCGCCGCCGACAGCAAGCTCAAGGGCGGCGACACCGTCTGGTGGGACTACCATCGCTGGTCCGGCGCCATGGTCCTGCCGGCGACTCTTGACGCCTTCCCGGTGCCTTGGGATCGCGCGCCGCTGACGGTGACCGCTGATGCGCGCCTCGCCGGGCTCCCGCAATGGGCCGCCGCGAACGGCCTGAAGCTCGCGACCAGCAGCGAACAGCCGCCGGGGGCCGGC
>PMKX01000133.1:0-5814 GCA_003158705.1 Actinomycetota bacterium | reverse complement strand
GCGGCCGCCCTCGCCCTGGCCAACCCGCGCCACGCGGAGCGACCCGTGCTCCTGCTGATGGGCGCGAGCGCCGCCGCCGTGCGGGCGCTTTTGGACCAGCTCGCGCCCGCCAACCTGACCGCCCGAGTCGGCGTCGCGCTCGTGGATGGCCGACTGGTCGGACTCCCTTGGCAGGCGCCATGAGCCGGCCGACGACTCTGTTCGGCGAGCACGCAGCGGCCGCAGCGGGTGCCACGGGTCTGCCTAAGCCGAACCGCGCCGGCGCCGGCGCGGACCAGGCGCCCGCACGCGCCCCGCGAGCGACGGCGCGGCGACGCGGGTCGCGCACGTACGGCTTGGCGCGGACGCATCCGTTGGCCAGCGTCGCGTATGTCGCGGCGCTGGCGCTGGCGGCCCTCGTCCTAGCCGATCCGCTCGAGGTCGTACTGCTCCTCGGCCTCATCCTGGGTGTACTGACGGCCGCCCGCAGGCTCCGCGCTACCCGTCCGTATGTGCGCCTCGCCCTCTACGTAGCCGTCTTTCTGGCCGTCCTCAACCCCCTCTTCAGTCAGGGCGGCCTCGACGTGCTCTGGCAAGCACATCTGCCGCTGCTGCACATCCGTCTCACTCTGCAGGGTCTCGTGTTCGGCGCCGTGACGGGACTTCGCCTAGCCACCGTCATGCTCGCCTTCGCCTTGTACACGGTGGTCCTCGACCCCGACGACCAGCTGGCCCTCATGAGCCGGTTCTCGTTCCGCTCCGGTCTGGTCGTGTCCCTGGCAACACGCCTCTTTCCGGTGCTGCAGCGCGACGCCGGCCGTATAGCCGACGCGCAGCGCTCGCGCGGCGTCGAGCTTGACCGCGGGCCGCGCCGCGCCCGAGCCGCGGCCCGCGTGCCGCTGCTCGCCGCCCTCTTCACCCAAAGCCTGGAGCGGGCCATGGACGTGGGCAGTGCCATGACGGCGCGCGGCTACGGCCGCCGCGGCCGCACGCGCTGGCAAGGCACCCGTCGCTGGCGTGCCGGCGACCGCATCCTGCTCGTCGCCGCCGGAGTGGCCGGCCTGGCCCTCGTGGGCGGATCGCTTGCCGGTGCCTTCCATTACGCCTACTTCCCGCTGCTCGACGACCCGCGGGCGGCGCTCGCCAGCCCCTGGTGGCTGGCGGCCTTCGCCGCCCTCGTCGCACCGCTGGTGCTGGAGCTGACATGGCTGCGATCGCGCGCCTAGAACACGTCACCTACACGTTCCCCGGCGGCACCACTCCGGCGCTGCACGACGTGAGCCTGGAGATAGGCCCGGCCGAGGTCATCCTGGTGCTCGGCAGCTCCGGCAGCGGTAAGTCGACGCTGCTCAAGGCCATCACCGGTCTCGTGCCTCATCACCACGGCGGCACGTTCGCCGGCCGCGTGACGGTGGACGAGTTCGACACCCGCAGCGCTGGGCCCCAGGAGATCTCAGCTCGTGTCGGTCTGGTGCTCCAAGATCCCGAGAACCAGGCCGTGATGACCACCGTCGAGCGCGAGATCGCCTTCGGCCTCGAGAACCAGGGGGTCGAGAGCCGCGCCATCACCCGCCTCGTGGAAGAGGCGCTCATGAGCCTCGGCCTCTCGCACCTGCGCCGCGCCCCGCTCGAGACGCTCTCCGGCGGCGAGCTGCAGAAGGTCGCTCTCGCCGCCGTCATCGCCATGCAGCCGCATCTGCTGCTGCTCGACGAGCCCACGTCGCAGCTGGACCCGGTGAGCTCCGAGGAGTTGCTGGCGGCGATCCGGCGCCTGAGCGAGGACACCGGCGCCACGATCATGCTGGCCGAGCACCGCGTGGAGCGCTGCCTGCATCTGGCCACGCGTGTGGTGTACATGGAGGACGGCGCCGTGGTGGTGGACAGCGACCCGCAGAGCTTCGCGCTCTGGGCCGTCGCCGGCCACCGCGAACTGCTGCCGCCGGTGGCGCGTCTCTTCGCACAGCGGCTCAACGGCCAAGCCGCCGACCATGCCCAGCGAGGTGACTTGCCGATGACCGTCAAAGACGCGCGCTTCTTGCTCGAAGAGACCGGACGGCGCGTGCAGGCAGCTGCCTCGCCGCCGGCGCGGACCTATGGCGAGACCGTGCTGCAGGCGCGCCGGCTCGCCGTCGGCTTCGCTCCCGGCGAGCCCCTCTTGGAGAACATCGATCTGGAGCTGCGCCGTGGCGAGCTCGTCGCCCTCATGGGNNGGCGCCGGCAAGTCGACGCTCGTGCGCCATTTCAACGGCCTGGCCACGCCGCTCAGCGGCGAGGTGCGCTTGCTCGACCGCGACGTGCGCGAGCTCTCGGTGGCCCAGGCGGCGCGCGGCTGCGCTCTGCTGGGCCAGAACCCCAACGACTACTTCATCAACGACACGGTCGCCGCCGAGATCGACTACTCGCTCGAGCACATGGGCTTTGTGGGCAAGGAGCGCAACGACTTGGCCGCGCGTATCGTCGCCGACCTCGACCTGGTCGCCGTGCTGCGGCGCGATCCGCGTGAGCTCTCGGGCGGCGAGCGCACGCGCGTGGCCCTCGCCGCCGTCGCCTGCGGCGACCCGGCGCTCGTGATCCTGGATGAGCCGACGCGGGGCATGGACCCGCTGCACAAGAGCGAGCTCGCCGCTCTCCTGCGCCGCTGGGCTGAGACGAGCCGCTGTGTGCTGCTCGTCACCCACGACGTCGAGTTTGCCGCGCGCACGGCCGACCGCGTGCTCGTGCTCGGCGACGGCGGCCTGCTGGCCGACGGCCCCGTGCATGAGGTGCTCAACGGCTCGCTCTTTTTCTCCACACAGATCAACCGCCTGCTGCGTCACGCTCTGCCCGGTGTGCTGCACGAGGACGAGGTCGACTGGGGGGTGTCGCTCCAGTGACGGCCGCTTTGACCCTGAACCGTGTGGTGCTCGCGTGCCTGCTGGCCGCCGCGGCGACGCTCTCGGCGTGGGCTCTGGTCGACCCGCAAGGTGTCGACTGGGGTGTCGTGACCTTCGTGGGCGTGGTCGCCCTGGTGAGCGTCGCGGTAGCCGCCTACGGCGCCCGCGACTCCTCCGCCCACGAGCTCTCGCTGGTAGCCTCGCTGGCCGCGCTGGCCACCGCCAGCCGCGTGCTCTTCGCCTCGCTGCCGAACGTCAAGCCCGTCACCTTCATCGTGCTCATCTCGGGCGCAGCACTCGGGCCGGGGCCGGGATTCATGGTCGGCGCCACCGCGGCTCTGGTCAGCAACCTGTTCTTCGGCCAAGGCCCCTGGACGCCCTGGCAGATGTTGGCCTGGGGCGCGGTCGGGGCCGCCGGCGGCCTCCTCGGCCGCGGCGGCCGCATACCGCGCCGCTGGGAGCTCATTGCCGTGGGGGCCTGTGCGGCTCTAGCGTTCGACTGGTTCGTGACGCTGTGGATGTACGTCGCTTACACCGCGCACTCGTGGGCGGCCCTTGTGGCGCTGTATGCGCGAGGGTTGCCGTTCGACCTGGCTCATGTCGTCGCGACTGCCCTGTTTGCTGGTGTTTTTGGCCCTCAGGCTGTTAGAATAGTGGCTCGGTTTCGTGTCCGGACCCGCGTCACCTTCGTGGGACTGGAGGACATGTCGTGATCCGCAGATCGTGGCCGGCGCTCATGCTGGTTCTCGCCGTCATGGCCCTTGCGCCGGCCACCTCCTTGGCCGCGCGGCCGACGTCCATCACGCACGCCCTCGACTTCCTCCATGCCAAGCAGTGCGCCAGCGGCGGCTTCTCCGCCTCCGGCGACGCGGCCGACCCGTCGATCACGCCCTGGGTGGTCATGGCCATCGCCGCCGCGCAAGAGAACCAGGCCCTGTGGCGCAGCAGCGGCGGCAAGACGCCCATCGCTACCGGCGGCGGCACGGCCGGCTATCTGCAGAGCATCGACATCGACGACGTGGCCAATGGCTCCCAGGTGCAGAGCAACGCACCGGCCACCTACGCCAAGTTCATCCTCGCCTACGTCGCCGCCGGCCGCTCCGACCTCGTGTCACACGCAGGCTCCGGGAGCATCAACCTGCGCACCAAGCTGCTCAGCTACCAGGACCTCAGCGACGGCCACTTCTCGCCCTTGAACCCGGGCAAGTACGCCGCCGTGAACACCACTACCTGGGCCGTGCTGGCGCTCAAAGCGATCGGGGAGAACGGCACTGACTTCAGCGACGCCGTCGCCTGGCTCAGGCAGCAACAGGGCGCCGACGGCGGCTTCGCTTCCCAGCCCGGCCAGCCGGAGGACATCGACGACACGGCGGCAGCCATCCAGGCGTTGCGCGCCGGCGGTGCGGGTGGCGGCTCGCAAGTCGTGACCGACGCCCTCGCCTACCTGCATGCTCGGCAGCGCGGCGACGGCGGCTTTCCCGACTACCCCAGCGACGGCCGCAGCTACGCGGAGTCGACGGCGTGGGTCGCCCAGGCACTCATCGCCGCCGGGCAGGATCCCCAGTCGTGGACCAAGGGTAGCCACACGCCGCTCTCCTTCCTGCGCAGCTTGCAGGTGTCTTCAGGAGCCTTCCAGCACCGGCAGGGCCTGTTGGCGACGCCGCTACTCACGAGCTCCGAGGCGGCCATCGCCCTGGCCGAGAAGAAGTTCCCTTTTGAGTTCACGGGATCCGGCTACAAGCCGCAGTTCAGGCCACACGTGAGTTCGTTGCTGCCCAAGCCCGGCACGGTGCTGCGCGGCACACGGTACGTCCAGGTGCGGGCACTCTACGCCGACAACCCCGGCGGCACCGGCATCGACACCGGCAAGATCAGCGTGACCGTCGACACGCACTCGCGGCGCGCGTCCGCTCACATCACCAGCCGCTGGCTCACGCTCTCTCTCAGCGGTCTGGCCAACGGCACCCACACCATCATCGTGCGCGTGCCCGATCGCTCCGGCAACGTGGCCACCGTGAAGCGCACGCTCACTGTGTCGGTCCCCACGCCGGCATCCACGAGCACGCCCACGCCTACGCCGACGGTGACGCCGACCACGCCGGGACCCACGCCCTCAACGGGCACGACACTCTTCCCCACGCCGACCGTCTCGCCTAACACAAGCGGGAGCCCGCTGCCCGGCGTCTCGCCCACGAGCGGCGCCACCGGCATCCCGCTCTCGCCTTCGCCGGGCGCCAGCCCGTCGGCTGGCGGCGCAGGCACAAGCGGGCACGGCGGGCACGGCACACGTACCGGCGACATCCTGGGCGCCTCGCTGGCTGCCCTTCTGCCGCTCGGCGCCCTAGTCGCCTACGCGGGGTGGCGGCGCAACCTCGGCCTGCTCTCGGGCGCCGGCCGCGGCCGCACCCTGGGCGCCAAAGGAACCCCCTGGATGCAGTTCAAGACGCGCCTCTTCACAGCGTCCCACATCGCCAGCCTGCCGCGGCGGTAGGGGCCTACGCATGGACGCCGGCCAGTTCGCCCACGACACACAGCAGGTCATCTACTACGCGTCGAAGATCCTTCTGTACCCCGTCCTCATCGCCGTCATCGTCTGCCTCATCTGGGTGCTGGTCGAGTTCGGGCGGTTCTGCTCCGAGCTCTTCCTGCGCCTGCGCTACCGTGACCTGGAAGCGCTGGAGGCGCGCACCCTCAATGCACGCACGGCGTTCGCCAACGGTCAGCCGCGCCGGGCATACCGATATCTGCAGGAGAACAACTACTCGATGGTGGTCGTGCGCTTTTTGTACGAGCTCATCCGCAACTACCAGACGGAGCGCCTGGCCGAGAAGCCGCTCAAGCTGCTTCAGGAGTACGAGTTCTACACCATCCGGCGTCTCGAGAGGACGCGCATCCTGGTGCGCCTCGGACCCATCTTGGGCCTCATGGGCACGCTCATACCTCTCTCGCCGGCGCTCAAGGC
>PMKX01000038.1:18119-19891 GCA_003158705.1 Actinomycetota bacterium | reverse complement strand
CGTCGCTGCGAGGCCCACGACGAGCGATATGCGCGTGCTCCAGATGAACTCGGAGATGACCGAGAGACCCTGCTCGTCGGTCCCCATCAGGTGGTACCAGGCCAGCCTTGGCCCTTCGAACGGATTGCCTATCTGTGCGTCCGGGGCGAGACGCGCGTGGTCGGCGAGGAACGGTGCCAGCAGCGCCACAAGCGCGAAGGCGACGATGATCGAAAGGCCGATGAGACCCTGCCGGTTGGAGCGGTAGAGCTGCCAGGTCTGGCTCGTGTTATGGACCGTGAGCTCGGCGCGCTCAGGGTTGGCCTTGGCCCACAGCCAGACGCAGGCGGCCGCCAGGACCACGACCGCCGTCTGCAGGAGCCACGTGTAGTAGCCCGTGCGCCCTGCGAAGCTGAATCCCGCGTGGCTCAGAAGGCCGCCGTTGACGAATCCCCAGGCGGCGAAGACGATGGCGATGCCGATGATGGCGGCGCTGAGGCTCCTGCCCTTCGCGTGACGGAGGAGTCCGACCACACCCCACAGCGCAACCAGGAACGCGGCGCCAAACAGTATCAGCGGCGGGAAGTTGCCCACGGTGGGCGCGAAGAACCCGCGCAGGATCTTGACGACGCCGGCCTGGATGGGCACGGTCTTCGGGTAGCGGATGAGGTCGAGCACGAGCCAGGCCACGGGGGTCCAGACCAGTATCCACTTTCTGAGCCGCCGGGGCACTATGCCTTCACCCGCGGATCTATGTAGTACAGGAGGATGTCGGCGACCAGGTTGGCGACGATGACCGCGACGCTACCCAGCATGAAGACCGCCTGCATCACAGGGTAGTCGTAGGAGGTCATGGCCGTGTAGGAGAGCAGGCCGATGCCCGGCCAGTTGAAGACGCTCTCTACCAGGATGGCGCCCGAGACGACGAACCCCAGGTTCATGAGCACGAGCGTCACTGTGGGCAGCAGCGCGTTGGGCACCACGTGACGCCAAAGCACGTCGTTGTCCTTCAGTCCCTTGGCCCGCGCCGTGAGAACGTAGTCCTCCTTCATCACACCGGTGAGCGAGCTGCGCATGATGAGGTGGTACTCGCCGTAGTAGCCCAGCGCGAACATCGAGACCGGGAGCGTGATGTGGTAGAGGAGCGTCGTGAACGTGGACCAGTCGAGCGGTATGGGACCGAACATATGGAAGTGCTGCAGTGGGGTGTATTCGCGACCCACGGGAAACCAGCCTAAGTAGACCGAGAAGAACATGATGGCTAACAGACACTGCCAAAACGTCGGCATGGCGTACATGACCATGCTCGTGTCCGTGGTGGCGACGTCGAACGGTTGGCCGCGTCTCCATCCCGCGAACACGCCCTCGACCATGCCGAGGGCGTTGGCGAGCAGCGTGCCCAGACCACAGAGGATGATCGTCGCCCAGATGCGCTCGCTGATGATCTGCGTCACCGGCCGCTTCTCGGCGAACGAGTTGCCGAAGTGCAGCTGGGCGGTGTCGCTCCAGTAGTAGATGAACTGCTCCCAAACGGGCTTGTCGAGATGGAACACCTTGCGCTGTGCCTTGATGGCGTTGAAGTCGAACTTGCCCTTGGGCACCAGCATCCTGGCGGGGTCGCCGGGCATGATGCGAAAGAGGAAGAAGTTGAACGAGGCGACGAGGATGATCGTCAACATCGCGTTGACGATCTTGCGGATGAAATAGGCTCGCTTACCCACGACTCACCGCGGCACTGCGAATCTCGTCACATGTGAGCGCGTAGAACCACACCCCATGAAACCCGCTCCCAT
>PMKX01000038.1:0-18111 GCA_003158705.1 Actinomycetota bacterium | reverse complement strand
AGTGTGCACAAGCGGTTAGAATCGGCTGGCGCCGGCGTGTAGGTCGGCGTTCGGCCGGTGGGGGGCCCGATGCGCTCCGCGGGCTTTCGTCGAGCAAGGAGGCCGTGGTGAGAAGCATGTGCAGGTCGTGGCGTCTGGCGGGGCTGGCAGCCGTGACGCTGCTCCTCTCGGTCGGTTGCCTCTGGGGGTTGACGTCGGCGCTCGCCGCCAGCTCGAGCCCGCGTCCGTCGCCGAGCATCAACGGCAAGGTCGTCCTTAGGCTCGGCTGGCTGGCCGACGCCGACAACCTTAATCCGTTCATCGGCACCAACTCGTCTGCGTTCACTATCTGGTACATGAACTACGATAGTCTCGTCGGCCTCAGCCCTGTCGACCTGTCGCCGGAGAAGACCACCGGCCTGGCGACCGACTGGAAGAGCACTCCCGACGGCAAGACCTGGACCTTCACGCTACGCCGGACCGCCAAGTGGCAAGACAACGGCCAACCGGTGACCGCGCGTGACGTGGCCTTCACCTTCAACTTCATCATCCAGAACAACGCCACAAACTGGACCAGCTACACGGCCAACATCAAGAAGGTCACGGCCGTCGACGACTACACGGTGCGCTTCGACTGCTCTGCCCCCACGCCGGCTCTGCTCAACAGCTTGGGTGAGATGCCCATCCTGCCCGAGCACATCTGGTCGAAGATGTCGCCCAGCGTGGCCCTCAAGACCTTTCCCAACAGTCCGAAGATCATCGGCAGTGGGCCGTTCCAGTGCGTGGACGTCAAGAAGTCCAACTACCTGGTCATGCAGGCGAACAAGAGCTACTGGCGGGGCGCGCCGCACGTGGACTCCATCGTCTTCGAGATGTTCACCAACGCCGACACCATGGGCCAGGAGATGAAGGCCGGCGGCATCGACGGCTGCCTCGGGCTACTGCAGGCCCAGATGACCATGCTCGCGCACGATTCGGGCATCGTCGCCAAGCCCATACAGGTCAACGGCTACGACGAGCTCGGCTTCAACTGCTACCAGGGCATGTCCGACGGCAAGCCTTGGCAGAGCCTCGGCAACCCGGTGCTGCGCGACTGGAAGTTCCGTCAGGCGCTGCAGTGGGCCGTCGACAAGAACAAGCTCTGCCAGATCGCCTACGGCGGTATGGCCAAGCCGGCGGACACGGTGATCACCGCCGACTACTACCACAACCCCGACTGGCACTGGACGCCTCCGGCCGACCAGGCGTACACCTTCAACCTGGCCAAGGCCGGGCAGATGCTGACCGCAGCGGGCTACCCGCTCAAGAACGGCGTGCGCCTCGACAAGACCGGCAAGCCGATAGGCACTCTGCGCCTGTGGGCGCGCAGCTCGTACCCGCAGAGCATCACCTGCGGCAAGTTCATGACGGGGTGGTTCCAATCGCTCGGCCTCAAGATCAACTTCTCGACGGTCGACGACGGCGCGCTGGAGAGCGCGCTGACCAACACCGTCAACGGCAAGTTCACACCCGACTACGACATGTTCGAGTGGGGTTGGTACAACGACATCGACCCCGGGCCGGGTCTGAGCTACTTCACCACCAGCCAGATCGACGCGTGGAGCGACTGCGCCTGGTCGGACCCGCAGTACGACGCCCTCTACAAGCAGCAGTCCACGGAGATGAACCAGCAGAAGCGCCTGCAGATGGTCTACCAGCTGCAGCAGATGATCTATGAGCAGACGCCGTACATCCCGCTGGCATTCTCGGACGACACCGAGGCCTGGAATACCAGCCGATGGACCGACTGGGTACAGGTGCCGGCCAAGGTGGGCAACGTCGTGTTCCCGCCCTACGGCTACGAGACCTACTTCTCCGTCAGGCCCAAGGCCGGCGGCGGGGGGAGCAGCTCCGGCACGAAGGGTGTGCTCATCCTGGGCATAGTCGTCGGCGTCCTGGTCGTGGGCGCGGTGGTCTACGTGCTCATCAAGCGGCGCCGCGGGACGGTCACGGAGTCAGTCGAAGAGTGAGTCCGGCCTAGCGCGACGGGCTCGAGGCGCATGGCGTGCTCGAGCCGGTCGCGGCGAGGGCCGCAGTAAGCGAGGGCGCTCGCCGGCAGCACATGCTGTCGGCGAGCGCCCTCTTTGTCGTGGATCGCCCAGGTGTGCCCACTTCTCGTCCTCTTTCGCGAAAACTAGCTAAAGCCATGGCGCCACGCTGCCGATAGGGACCCCATCGAGCCTCACGGCTCACAGTGCATCTCACGACTTGGAGGAACGATGGGTACACGACCGATGGGCAGGCGCCGTGCGCGTCTAGTCGCAGCAGGGGTGCTGGCCGTGCTCGCAGTCTTTGCCCTCGAGGCTTCACAGGCCTTCGCCGGCACGCTCGCCAACGTGAGTTGGTCAGTCAACAACTCGCAGACCGGTAAGACCGCCGTCACCTACGCCTTCTCCTGTAAGACGGCGACCGCGGGCACGATCAAGTACGTCACCATGACGGTCCCCAGCGGCACGGCAGGCACCGTCGCCGTGGGCACCGTGTATGGTCTCGGTGCCGGCACAGTCGCGTTGGCCAGCAACACGATCACCTACACGGTCACGTCGCCCGTCGCCGTGGCGGCCAACATCCCGATCTACCTTTCGTTCACCGGCCTCACGAACACCTCCACCGCCGGCTCCAACACGTCGACCGTCACCACTCAGACGAGTGTTCCGGCGACCATCGACTCGGGCACGTCACAGTCGGTCACGTTCGGCTCGTCCTCGACGACCGCCACGGTCACTGTCGCGCAGACGCTGAGCTTCACCAACGACACGCCCTCCTTCTCGTTGGCGGTAGACCCGACAGGCACAGCCAACGGCTCGAGCCAAGCGGTCACCCTGACCATACAGACGAACGCCGCCAGCGGCTACACGCTGGCTGCTTCGGACACCGGCCTCTCGCGCACCAGCCCGGCCTACACGATCCCGGCTGTGTCCGTGGGACCCGGCACGGGTGTCGGCACGTTCCCAGCTAGCGGGTGGGGTGCTTCCGCCACGCTCTCGGGAAGCGGCGGCCACGGCGCCGCCATGGCTTCCGGGCTCTCCGGCGGCCAGTTCGTGGGCTACCCGGGCTCGGCGGCCACCTTCTTGAGCGCCACCGGCCCGACCGGCGCTACCGCGGACACCTTGGTGCTGACCGACCAAGTGAAGGTCGACTATGGGGTGCCGGCCGGCAACTACTCCGACACCATCACCTACGTAGCCACGCCAAGTTACTAACACCACTTCGCGAGAGGAGCCGGCTCTCTGCTGGCGAATCCTTCTCGCATGAAGCGCAGAGCCTCAGGAGGCCGCCCGATGAGAACCGCATTCGGCGGCCTTCTCTTTGTGGCACTGCTGGCGGCGGCCTGTCTAGGTGGCCCAGTGTCTGCCTGGGCTGCAAGCTCCGACCTTGCCGTCTCGTATCCTCCCGACCCCATCCCGGTCAAACCCGGCGCACAGACGACGTTCACCTTGCGCGTCGCCGATGTGGGCAAGGATCCCCTGAGCGTGACGATCAGCGCCCGTCAGGTGAAGCTCTCCGCCAACGGCCAGACGCAGTTCATGGACGCGCCCGACGCCGTCTTCGCCGGCGGCACGCACATCTCCCCGGAGCAGATGCGCCTCAAAGCGCGTCAGGCGCGTGAGGTGACGATCACCGTTGACGTACCGGCCGGCCTGCGTCCCAACGACTACTTCCTCGGCTTCCTTGTGAGTCCCGTGGTGACGGGCCCGGCGCTGCGGGCGGTCAATCAGGTGGGGGCGCTTGTGGTCTTGGACGTGGCGGGAGCGCGCGAGACGAATCTGGCGGCTTCGTACGTGGACCTGCCCAGTGTGGTGTGGTCGTCGTCGGTCTCTGCCTACGCGCGAGCCAGGAACACGGGCGTCTCGACACTGCAGTTCGCGTCGACCACTCTCGTCACCGGGCGCGTCGCGCCGCGGCCGGCTTCCATTTGGGAGAAGCCCCATCTGCTGCCGTCGGGACTGACGTGGGACGTGCCCATTCATTGGTCGTCTTGGCTGGGTCTCGGCTGGTACAAGGTCCGCACGACGCTCGTGTACAATGTGACGCCGCAACGCACAGGCCAGGTGGTCCTTTCGCGCACGGTGGTCGTGATCTACCCGGCGTGGCTGGCGCTGCCTGCACTTATCGTGGCCCTCGTCGGGTTCCTGGTCTGGCGTCGAGGCCGGAAGCGCCGCCGCCCGGCTCGGCGGAGGCCGAAGGCGGCAGCGGCGCCGACGCTCTGACCGCTCGCGCTCCCTCTCTGCATGCGCCGGCGACCGGCGGGCGGCTCCTGGCACGGGCGGTCGTCGACGGCGAGGGCGCGACGCTTGCAGGAACCCATGATGCGCAGCGCGAAGGCTGCACGCGAACAGAAGGTTGAGTGTGGACGACGAGTTTCACCCCAGATACCCCAAGGCGACGCTGCATGAGGTGGTCACGCAGTACATCGACTCCCTGCGCGCGCTTGGTCGCAAGCCCGAGTGCAGCGTGGCCTTCGTCCGTCGCGACGGCAGCGTGAGTCCGGCGAGTGTCCGCGGCTGGCTCCTGAAGGACACTCGCCCCGGCAGCGGCACAAACCGCTATCTGCTTCTCGAAGACGGCGACGTGTGGCGTGACGTGAAGTCGCCCACCGGATCTGGGGCTGAAGGCGGCCAGCGCGAATGGCTTCTGGGCCCAGACGACGATCTGGTGACGCTTCTGGCACAGTCTCTCGCCAACGCCCAGATCGGGGAGAACGGGTTCCTCGAGGAAGAGGAGCGGGTAGAACTGCGACCTTACGTGGTCGCGGACCGCCGGCGGGAGCAGCAGCCGTACGATGGACCCGAACGGCGCCAGAGGCCGTAGAGCCGGCATCTACAGGGGGTGCAGAGAATGAGAAGGGTGACGCGTCCGTGGGTCAGCGCTGCTGCGACTGCGCTAGTGCTCACTGCACTGGCGGCGACGGTGATGGGCTGCGGGTCCAGCTCGTCGTCCTCCAAGGCCAGCCCGACCGCGACTGCGACTTCGAACGCCTCCGTGGCGCAGATCACGGCAAACTGGGAGTCGTTCTTCGCCGGTACGACGCCGGCGGCGCGTAAGATCAGCCTGCTACAGAACGCGCAGCAGTTCGCCCAGACCATACAGGCGCAGGCGAAGTCGGTGATCGCCCAGGCGAGCCAGGCTAAGGTGTCTGCCGTGACCGTCACGTCCGCGAGCACGGCTATGGTGACGTACTCGATCCTCCTGAGCGGCAAGGTCGCGCTGGCCGATCAAACGGGACAAGCGGTGCTGGAGAGCGGCGTGTGGAAGGTGTCCGCCAAGAGCTTCGCCGACCTGCTTGCGCTGGAGGGCCAGCAGACCTCCCAGAGCTCGCCCTCGGCGACGCCCTAGCCAGTTGCCTTGCGAGGCGCGATGAGCCAGGCACGAGCGGCCTCGATCCAGGGGCGCCAGAATCGTGCTTTGGCGACTATCAGCGCCGTCCTGTTCCTGACGTTCCTCGACACGACCATCGTCAGCGTCGCCCTCGCCGACATCCAGTCGACGATGCACGCCGGCGTGTCCCAGCTGCAGTGGGTCGTCAATGGGTACGCTCTGGTGTTCGCCAGTCTCATGTTGGGGGCGGGCACCTTGGGCGACCGCCTCGGCCGCAAGCGCATGATGCTCGGCGGAGTGGCCGTGTTCGTCGCCGGATCTCTGCTCGGAGCTTTGGCTCCGAACGTCAACACGCTCATCGCCTCGCGGGCCATCATGGGCGTCGGGGCGGCCGCCTGCGAGCCGGCGACGCTCTCGGTCATACGGCACATGTATCCGCAGCGTGCCGCGCGGGCGCGGGCACTGGGGGTGTGGGCAGCCATCTCGGGCTTGGCCCTGGCGCTGGGGCCAGTCTTCGGCGGCATCCTGGTCGGTATCGGCGGCTGGCGCGACGTGTTCTGGTTCAACCTGGCCGCAGGAGCGGCGATCTTCGTGGCCGCCTGGATGACAGTGCCGGAGAGCGCCGACCCGCTGTCTGCCCGCAAGGACTGGGCGGGGTTCATCCTGGGGCCGGTGGCGCTCGGCACCACGATCTTCGCGGTCATCCTCGGGGAGAGTCGAGGCTACGCGGCGCCTGGGATGATCGCGCTGTTCGTCATCGGTGCCGTGGCGGCCGGGCTGTTTGTGCTCGCCGAAATCCGCAATCCGGCACCCATATTCGACGTGAGATACCTGCGCAAAGCGCCGTTCTCCGGCGCGCTCGCGGTGGCCTTTGCCACGTACTTCGGCATCTTCTCGATCTTCTTCTTCACCGCACTCTACCTACAGGAGGTGGTCGGGTACTCGCCGTACCGCCTCGCGCTGCTCTTCGTGCCCATGTCGGTGGCCATGATCTTGTCCTCGGTGCTCGCGGGGAGGTGGGTGGGCAGAGTGGGGCCGCGCCTGCCCATGGCCGTCGGCTGTCTGGCTGCCGGTGCCGGTGTGCTGTTCGCGTGCCTGGCTCTGCAAGGCCAGATCCACTTTGACGCGCTCGCGGTGGCGCTCACCCTGGCCGGCTTGGGATTCGGCATCGCCGTGGTGCCCATCACCTCCGTAGCTCTGGCGGTGATCCCGCCGGCGCACTCCGGCATGGCCGCGTCGGCGACCACGACGAGTCGCGAGCTTGGCTCGGTCGTGGGTGTGGCCGTGCTCGGCTCGATGGTCAACGGCAACCTGACCGTGGGCCTCGCCCACCGCTTGGCCGTGCTCGGCATACCCGCCGCGTTCCGAGGGGTCGTCATCACGGCGGTCGAGACCGGCACAGTGCCCAGCGGCGGCTCCGGTGGCGCCGCCGGCGCGGAGAAGGCCTACGGACCTATCGTGGCCAAAGTCGTCGATGCCGCCTACGGTGCCTTCCACACTGGTCTCAACATCTCGTTGATCGTGGCTGGCGTCGTCATTCTGGCCGCCGGCCTCGTCGCCTGGACCACGCTGGCGCCAGCGCACAGCAAGGGCAGCTCCATCGAGTAGGGAGCCGGCTCGCGGGGCTCAGGCTCAGGGGAGGATGAAGCCGCAGCCCGCGCGGCCGCGGGTGTCGCCGAAGCGGAAGATCAGCCTTGGCCGCGTCGCTCGGAGCCTGGATGGGCGCGCCACACCTGTCGCCGGTCGTCGACGACGATCGGGTCGGCTTGCACGGCGATGTGCTCGTCGGCAAAGCCGTACTGCACACGTGTGACCGAGCGCCCGAGCAGCGTCACCAGCTCATCGGTCGGTTGGTCCACCCACTCGCGCACAGTGACTAAGGGCTCGGCGGCGATCGGCGCCTCCAGAAGCACCTCATGCCAAACCCCGCCGTCGGGAAGCAAGAGGTAGCGGTCGTGCTTGCCGGCAACCGCGGAGCTGTGCAGAAGCCAGCCCGCCGTCGCCGGCTCGGGGCTGGGCTCATTGTCGCTGGCGAAGGCGACCTTGCAGCTGGGCTCGCCGCCGTACCTCTGCATCGTCGTGGCCCATCTGACCGCCAACTGCCACAGCTTACGCTCAGGATCGATCGGTGTGTACGAAGCGCTCATGGTCACCCCCCTCGTGACTATGCCCGCACTCTACGCCATGAGCGTACGGTTGACAATGGCGATGGGGCGAGCCACCATCCATGACGGAGGTCAGCATGCAACCAGACCCGACGACCATCCTCGATACTCTGGACATCGACACCCCGCTGATCGGGCTCTACGACGCGCCCGACCCGGCGCCCTTCGCACCGCTGGTCGAGCCCAAGCCGCGAGAGTGTGTGTTTGCCGCCTTCTCCCAGTGGCAGGCGGGCAAGACGCTGCACGTCACGAAGGAGAGGCACGGTTGCGGTGCGGGGCAGCTACTCGGCGACCAGGTGTCCGGGCGGTCGCGCGCCGCGCTGGTGAAGTTCCTCGTCGACGAGGAGGGGCTGCGTGCCTCACACGAACTGATGGGCCTCTGGCTTGATGCTCGCCCCGGCTTTCAACCGAGGCATGCGCACGTGCTCATCGGCCCGCTGCGCGGCGACCAGTACGACCACCTGCGCTCAGTCACCTTCTACGTCAACGCCGACCAGCTCTCGGTGCTCTGCACCGGGGCCGCGTACTACAGCAGGCCCGACGACCCGGCGCCGGTCACGGTGCCCTTCGGCTCTGCCTGTGCGCAACTGGCCGGGCTGTTCGCAGACTTGGACGTGCCGCAGGCCATCGTCGGCGCCACGGACCAAGCCATGCGCCAGCACGTGCCTCCCGGCTTGCTCGCTTTCAGTGTGACCAGGCCGATGTACGAGCTCCTGTGTCGCTGGGCCGACGACCCTGCCAGCTCGCTGCACAACAGCTTTCTGAGGCGGCTCATCGAGGGACGCGGCGGCTCTTTGTAGCTGTGGCTCCTTGGGGCTGCGGTCGGCTTGCGCGCAGCGCCGGCGGCCAGAGACAGGAAAAGAGGCCACCCAAGGTCTTTCCCGAGACAGAGAGGGTAGCCTCTTAGTCACTTCCTTTCTCGGCACGTCGGAGAAAACCTTTAGCCCCCGGCCGATGTTCGTATGCAGGAGTCGGCGCCGCGGCGTGGTACTAGGAGCACGGGGGCTGCCGGCCTCACCAGTGCTCCTTTGGCTCGCTCAACTGGTCCTTCTGTCTTCGCGGCAGCCCCCGCTTTGCTCTCTCAGTGAGAGGCGGGCGGCTTTACAGCCGGCGGTGCGGGATGTCATCATGGGAACTCGCTGGCACACCGTGCGGGCTCTTTGTTCGATCCCACCGCTATCCCCGACCAAGACGAACGCGTGCCACGGCCGAGGTCAGTTGACTTCGGCGGAGAGTCGTCTATAGTGCCAGCTTGGCCGCCGGCTACCGGCATCGGAGGCTGCGTCGGATGATCGTTTTCGAGAACGTCAGCAAGATCTACGAGCCGGACGTGGTGGGCCTGCAAGACTTCACCTGGCACGTCCCCAAAGGCGAGTTCGTCTTCCTCGTCGGCCCGTCCGGATCCGGCAAGACGACCCTCATCAAGCTGGTCCTCAAGGAGCTCGAACCCACTGAGGGTCGCATCCTGGTGGCCGGGCGCAATCTCTCTACACTGAGGCGCAGCAAGGTACCGTTCCTGCGCCGCAACATCGGCTGTGTGTTCCAGGACTTCAAGCTGCTGCCCAACAAGACCGTATGGGAGAACGTCGCCTACGCGCTCGAGGTCGTGGGTGAGAACCGGCGCTCCATCCGTCGCAAGGTACCCGAGATCGTCAACCTGGTGGGCCTGGCCGACAAGGCGAACAGCTTGCCCCATGAGATCTCGGGCGGCGAGCAGCAGCGCGTCTCGGTCGCCCGGGCGTTCGTCAACCATCCGCCGCTGCTGCTAGCCGACGAGCCGACGGGCAACATCGACCCCGAGACGTCCATCGGCCTCATGCAGCTGCTCATGCGCATCAACCGAACGGGCACGACGGTGGTGGTGGCCACGCACGATCGCGACATGGTCAACCGCATGAAGCGGCGCGTGATCCAACTCGAGGGCGGCCGCATGGTGCGTGACGAGCATCGCGGCTCCTACGACGAGTCGCCCGCGGAGGTGACCGGTGCGGACTAGCTTCTTCTTCTCTGAGGCTGTGGGCTCTTTGCGACGCAACTGGGTCATGACCATGGCCGCCATCCTCACCGTCTTCATCTCCATGAGCATCCTCGGCGTGGCCCTGGTCACCGACCGCAACCTCAACCAGGGCACCACCAGCCTCAAGAACCGCATCCTTATCCAGGTCTTCATCAGCGACAATGCCACACCTGAGCAGGTGGCGGCGCTTCAGCAGAAGATCAACAGCACGCCGCAGATCAAGAAGAGTGTGTACATCTCCAAGGATCAGGCGCTGGAGAGGTTCCGCCAGACGCTCGGCGTCAACTCGGCGATCATCCTCAAGGAACTGCCGAACAACCCGCTGCCGGCCTCCTACGAGATCTACGTCAAGGACAGCAATCAGGTGGACGCGGTGGCCCAGCAGTTCGTCGGTAACCCGGCGGTCGACGACAATGTGCCCGGTTCGGGCAAGCACGACAGCGTCGTCTACGCCAAGAAGACCGTGCGCCGCATGCTGGGCATCATCAACCTCGTCGAGAAGGGCATGTGGGTCGCGATGGGCATTTTCGGCGTGGCGGCCATCCTGCTCATCTCCACCACGGTCCGGCTCTCGATCTTCGCCCGCCGGCGCGAGATCGAGATCATGCGCCTGGTGGGCGCCACCAACTGGTTCATCCGCTGGCCCTTCATCCTCGAGGGCTTCATCACGGGCTTGGTGGGCTCGGTGCTCGCCGGCCTGGGCATCTACGCGTTCAACTGGACCATCTTCAAGTGGATCAAGAGCACGACCCTGAGCTACTGGGCCGTGAAGATCTATCCACCGTGGTTCCAGAGTGGGAGTTGGCCGCTCGGGCTCCTGCCCTCACTGGCCCTTCTCGGGGCTGTGCTGGGCGCTCTGGGCGGCGGCTTCGCCCTGCGCCGCTACCTCAAGGTGTAGCTCTGGCGGGCGGGCGCTACAGGAAAAGCGCCGCCTGCCGAAGAACTACCATGAACGCCATGAAGATGACGAGGACACTCGTACTTCTCATCGCCGCGGCCGCAGTGCTCGTGGGCACTGCAGCGCAGCCGGCCGGCGCGCTCACGACCTTGGGCGCCCAGGCCCAGCTGCGCCAGAACGCCGCGAAGCTTGCCGCGGCGCAGGCCAAGATCGCCGCCGCCAAACACCAGGAGAGCTCGCTGGCCGCTGCGGTCGGTGCGCTCGACGCCAAGCTCGGTGTCATCGGCGACCAACTGGCACCCCTGCAGGCCAAGGTGGCGATAGCCACCGCCAAGCTCGACGCTAGCCAGGCGCGCCTCGACCAGCTGCGTGCCCAGCTGGCCACTAAGCGGCAGGCGCTAGACAAGGCCCAGGCCGACCTCGCACGGCAGCAGCAGCTCTTCGGGGAGCACGTGGTGGAGATCTACAAGACCGGCGACGTCTCGTACCTCGACATGCTGCTCGGCGCCACCGGCTATGACGACTTTATCTCTCGGCTGCAGGTAGTGAGCAGGATCGTCTCCAACGACAACCAGATCGCCGCCGATCTCGACTCGGCGCGCGCCAAGGTCCAGGCTCAGGAAGACGCCGTGGCCGCCGACACGGCGGCGGCGTTCAAGATCCAGCAGGGCCTCAAGGCGCAGCACGACCAGCTCGCAGCTGTCGAGGCCGAGCTGGCGGCCAAGCAGGCGAGCTACGCTGCCGCTCGGCAGCAGAAGAATGCCACGCTGGCCCAGGTGCAGACCAGCAGCAAGGCCTGGGAGCAGCAGCAGGCGCAGCTGCAGGCCGACAGCGCTCGCCTGCAGGCCTTCCTCTCCGGGCGCTCGACCTCCAGCAACAGCTATGCCACGGGCTCCATGATGTGGCCGGTGAGCGGGCCCATCACCTCCCCGTTCGGATGGCGCACGAGCCCGTTCGGCGGCAGCGAGTTCCACACCGGCATCGACATCGGCGTGCCCTACGGCACGCCCATCCACGCCGCCGACGGCGGGAACGTGGTATGGGCGCAGTGGATGGGCGGCTACGGCAACGCCGTGGTCATCGACCACGGCGGTGGCCTGAGCACTCTGTACGGCCACCAGTCGAGTCTGAACGTGAGTGTGGGCCAAGGCGTCACACGCGGCCAGGTGATCGGCTATGTAGGCTCCACCGGCATGTCGACCGGTCCGCACCTGCACTTCGAGGTGCGCCTCAATGGCAAGCCGGTCAACCCGCTCGGCTACCTCAAGTAGGCTCGCTTGAAGCACGCCGCCGCTGCGGCTACCATAGGTGGCTAGTGCGCTCTTCCGTTCGCATACTCCTTCTTGTTGCCGTCGTCGTTCTTGCCCTGGTGGTCGGGGCCGTCTTCGGATACTGGCTCAACGGCCGCTCCAGCCTTTCGGGGGCCAAGCCTGCGACTGCGGCCCAGGCCGCTGATCTGGAGCAGCGGATCATTCAGGAGCTGCAGGCGCACTACTACAAAGCCGTGAACGTGGAGCAGCTCTCCCAAGCCGGCATCACCGGCCTGCTCCACTCGCTGCACGATCAGTGGACGGTGTACATGTCACCGCAGGAGAGCCAGACGCTGCAGGAGGAGACGCAAGGGTCGTACTCCGGCATCGGCGCCGGCCTCGAGAAGAAGGACGGCAAGCTGCTCGTCACGCGCGTTTTCGCCGGGTCGCCGGCCTTGCAGGCAGGCATCAAGGCCGGCGACGTCATCGTCGCCGTGGACGGCCAGCCGACGAAGGACGCCTCGCTGGAGGTCAGTATCGGTCGCATCAAGGGCCAAGAGGGCACCCAGGTGAAGCTCCAGATGCGCTCGGCGGCCTCCGGCCAGGTACGTGATCTGACCATCACGCGACGCCAGATCCCGATCCCCGAGACGCGTACGCATGTATACAGCGCCGGCGGCGAGAAGGTCGGCTACGTGCAGCTCTTCGAGTTTGCCAGCGGAGTGGGCAGCACAGTGCACAAGGATATCGCCCAGCTCCAGTCGCAGGGCGCGCAATGGGTCATCCTCGACCTGCGGTACAACGGCGGGGGCCTGTTGAGCGAGGCCATCAACGTGACCAGCGACTTCATCGGCAGCGGCGTGGTGGTGAGCACCAAGGGTCTGCATTCTCCGGCCGAGACGTTCGATGTGACCGGCGGCTCCGCCACGTCGCTGCCGGTAGTAGTGCTCGTCAACGGTTTCACCGCCAGTGCCTCTGAGATCGTCACCGGTGCGCTGCAGGACCATAATCGCGCGACAGTCATCGGCACGCGCACCTTTGGCAAGGGGCTGGTGCAGAACGTCATCCCCCTGCCCGGTGGCGCCAATCTCAAGATCACCACGGCCGTGTACTACACGCCGGCCGGGCGAGACATCAACAAGAAGGGCATCGAGCCCGCAGTGGTCGTGCGTGACGACCCCAAGACCAAGCGCGACGAGCAACTCCAAGCCGCCCTGCACTACATCGCTCTGCACCAGTAGGCGGCGGGAGCGTGCGCGACACGCCGCCGCCGACCGGGCCACGACCCTATCGGGTCTCCCGCTGGGGCAAGTTCTGGTCGCTCGAGCCTCTGTTTGCCGAAGGCCGGCCGGGGCTGATCGCCAAAGGCACGTATCAGCCACAGACTGACGACGTCGTGCTCGCCGTGTCGGCGCGCGGCAATCGCCTCACCGTGCTCGAGTCGCTGGGTTCGTGCGAGAGCCTCGCGACGATCCTGCGTGCCCTCGTCTACGCACAGGGAGTACGCCAGGGCTTTGGCGACGAGGTGACCGCAGCGGCGGCCGCGGCGACCGAACGGGGCAGGCNNCGCGACTTCGACGACGCCATCTCCGTGGCTCGTGAGGGCGACGGCTATCGGGCCCACGTGCATATCGCTGACGTCTCGTACTTCGTCGACGCGGACGGTGCCATCGACGACGAGGCGCGGCGCCGTACGGCGAGCCTCTATCTGCCGCTGTGGGCCGAGCCCATGCTGCCGCCGACGCTCTCCGCCGACGTTTGCAGTTTGCGGCCGGGCCAGGAGCGCAAGTGCATCACGGCGGAGTTCACGTTCGCCGCCGACGGCACGCGGACAAGCGTGCAGTTCTACCGCTCGCTCATCAAGAGCGATCACCGGCTCACCTACGGCCTCGTCGACGAGGTGCTGGCGGGGGCCGACCAGCAAAGTGACGAGCTGGCCGCTCGCCTGCTGCTCGCTTGGGAGCTGGCCGGCGTGCTGCGCCGCCGCCGCTTGGCTCGCGGCGCTCTGCAGATAGGTTCCTTCGAGCCTGAATACCGCTTCGATGCCGCCGGCCAGCTCATCGGCGCCGAGGCGCGCCCGGAGAGCCCGTCGCACAGTCTGGTGGAGGAGTTCATGTTGGCCGCCAATGAGGCGGTGGCCGGCTACCTCATCAAGCGCCGGGCGCGGGCGATCTACCGCGTTCATGCGCCGCCAGACGCGGCCGGCGTGGAGCGGCTGCTGGCCATGATGGAGGAGCTGGGTGTGCCGGCGCCGCCTCTCGTGGCCGGCGAAGCGTCCAGCAGCGAGCAGCTCGGGGCCGCGCTACGTGGTGCCGCCGAGGCGCTGGCCCGTGTCGGCGCCGCCGAGCGGCGCGGCCACCTGGCGTTCCCTCACCTGGTGCTGCGCTCACTCAAGCAGGCCTTCTACGGCACACGGAACTTGGGCCACTTCGGCCTCGCCAGCCCCGGCTATCTGCACTTCACGTCGCCGATCAGGCGCTATCCGGACCTGGCCGTGCATCGCGCCCTGCTCAAGCACCTGGGTGAAGGCGGTGACGAGCTGGCCGAGGTGGAGCTCGCGGAGGTAGCGGAGCTGTGCTCGCAGCGGGAGCGCGCCTTCGCTGAGGTCGAGCGCACTGCGGACGACGTCGCCCTCGCCTTTCTGCTCGAGGGCACGTTGCGCGAGCGGGGCTGGGAGAGTGTGTTTGAAGGCGAGGTCGTCGGCCTGGTGCCCGGCGGCGTGTTCGTGCACTTCGGCGGCTGCTACGAAGGCTACCTTCCGGTGCGCGCTTTGGGCAGCGAACGGTTCGCGCTCAGCGCGGAAGGCACGGCGCAGGTGGGCGAGCGCAGCGGCTCTCGCCTGCGGCTGGGGGATGCCATGGACGTCCGCGTCGCGCGTGTGGATCGCTTGCGTGGCAAGGTCGATCTGCTCCCAGCCGCGGAGTCTGACGAGCGCGGGGCAGGGGCGTCTGCCGCCGGGCGATCGGGATCGCGCGTCACGTCCCCGCGTCGAGCACGCCGCGACACGCGCCGGCGGGCGCCGGCAGGGCGCCGCCGCAGCGGCGGCTTGACCCGGCGCCCATCGCGGTGGTAGAGGTCCGGCATGGCTGAAGAAAGCGGCATCAAGCAGATAGCGGCCAATCGCAAGGCTTACCACGACTACTTCGTCGACGAGACGTATGAGGCTGGGGTTGCCCTCGTGGGCACGGAGGTCAAGTCACTGCGGGCCGGACGCGTGAACCTGCGCGACAGCTATGCCGAGCTGCGCGGCGACGAGCTCTACCTGGTCGGCGTGCACATCGGCGCCTACGAGCAAGGCAACGTGTGGAACCATGAGCCCTTGCGGGCGCGCAAGCTGCTCATGCATCGCAAAGAGATCGACCGCATCATGATCAAGGTGAAGGAACGCGGCTACACACTGGTGCCTACCAAGCTCTACTTCAAGGGTAGCCGCGTCAAGGTCGAGCTCGGCCTGGCGCGCGGCAAGCGCCAGTACGACAAGCGCACCGACCTGGCCCGTCGCGACGCCCAGCGTGACGTGGAGCGTGCCTTGCGCGGGCGGGGGGAACACCACAGGGGATAGCCTGACGCGGAGGTGCTGGATGGAGAAGCTCACGCAGGATCAGATCGATGTGGCTCTGGCCGACCTGACGGACTGGACCCAAGAAGGTCCGCTGCTGGTGCGTACGTTCCGCTTCGGCGGCTTCAGCCAGGCGGTCAACTTCGTAACTCGTGTCGCCGAGGTAGCGGAGAGCATGGACCACCACCCAGACATAGACATCCGTTACAACAAGGTCAGCTTGCGGCTCAGCACGCATAGTGTCGGCGGGCTCACTGCCGCCGACATGGAGCTCGCCCGCCGCCTCGAGCACCTCGACTGAGCCGGCGCACGGCTGCGGCCGTGCTACAATGGCTCCTCCATTTGCCCTCGTAGCTCAGGGGATTAGAGCGTGCGCCTCCGGAGCGCAAGGCCGTAGGTTCGAATCCTACCGGGGGCACCAACGTTGTCAAAACGACAACGTTTCCCCCTGCAAACAGCCACCTTCCTCCTACCCGGTCGCTCCTGACCTCTCAACCCGCGCCGGGGGCGGATTCCGAACGCCGACGCGCGCTTCGACTGACGACTCTGGTGTCAGCCCGACACCTATCGGCACTGTTCGGAAGTCGGCACATTCCGTCCGTGAACAGGCGGTGGACCCCGAGACTGTCAGCACGCATGACCTGCTATTGCCGAGACAGGCGGCCGTGACGGCCTTTGCGGCGCCGGCAACCCCCTTGGCAGGGTGTTGGGATCTAGCCTCGGACTCAGTCCAGCACTCATTCATGGTGACCGGGAGAACGCTTGACCAAAGGGACCTCCGCGCGCACAGGTATAGGAAACGTGCCGCAGGTGTGATGGGCGGTGGTCAGCTAGATGCGATTGTGCTGCATAGTCCAGACTTCTGGACAGACTCGGTGCTCGCTCGTAGGCAGCTGTGTCGAGCGGTGGTGAGGAGTCTCGTCGGCATGGTGTCGGCAGTCGCGCCCACCCAACCGGCTCATGAGGCAGGACCGCTGGCCGACTCGAAACCGCATGCACCTCGCGGTGTCGGACTCCTTGTAGCGTCTAGCCGTTGGACTGAAACCCCAACTCGCCGCGCTCTCTCTCTGCCTTGTAGAAGGCCCCCAACTGTTTCTCGTGCTCCGAGCGCCAGTGCTGAAGCGAGCCTCTCAACGACGCCGGGTCATCCGCCACAACTCCGTATTCGTCAAGGTGCGCAAGCACCACTGCGCATTTCTCTTCAAGACCAAGCGCACGCACAGGGGCAGTAAGCGACTCCTGAAAATACGCTTCCCACACCGCTGGGTGATACCAGCCGATCTCGGGGGACCCAATCCATATCGACCACTGCAGTCGATCGCGCAGAGCGCGGATACGAATCTCTCCTCGACGCCACTCCACGTTGCCAGCACCCACGGCACTCTCGTCAGACCAACCATCCTCAGCCACGAACCCCGCAGTCTCGAGGTGTGTTTGGAAATCCAGGAGGGCGATCGGCGCACCTGCGAGTGGTGACCGCGACACCGCACCGCCTGTGACATCTCGAACGCATTCAAGCCACACTTCCCAAGCTGCAGGATCACTCGTTCCGCATGACGGTGAGGTCCCGTTCCGGGCACTCTTCATGCCGCGCTGATAGAAGGTGACCGGACCCCGTTCGTCGGTCTGGCAGGACCCCGTTCATCGGCCCACCTTCTATGGTAGTGGTAATCGACGGCTGAGATGGCAAACGAGGCGGGCCTCATCCTTTGGCGATATTGACCGCCCGCGCGACCAGCAGCGCGGCGATCGCCATCGACATGACGCCCTCGACGCCCATCGCCAGCTTGGCCTTGCCCNNGCCCGGCTCCCACACGACGCCGGCAGGCAACTCACCGTTCTCCTGCTGCGGGAACCTCAGATCTCGCCGCACGATGGGCGTATCTTGTCGGGCCAGCGGGCCGCCGCCGTCGAGCTCCCAGTACACGATCGCGAACACGAACACGTTGACGATCCACAGCGCGACGCCCGTGAGCAGAAGGTTCAGCGGGCTCAGGCTCGATCCGACGAAGACGCCGTGAACGAGGTACCCCAGGCTGGCGATGTTGGCGATGACCAGCACGCCGACGAGTGCGACCGACGTGAAGCGCGCGAAACGGTCCGCCCTGCTCCCGGGGGCCACGTCGAGGAGCACCGAGGTCACCAGAAGCACGGCCGCCACGGCGGGGAACAGCCAGACCGGCCTGAGTTCGAGACTGTGCGCGACCCATGCCTGGCCGGCAATGATCACCACACTCGCGGCGAAGGCCGGGCCGCGCCCCCTGGCGTCGGTCAGCAGCCGCCGGAAGCCCGGTCCCCAGCCTCTCTCGATGAACCGCTCCTTCACCATGCCTAGGCTATCCTACTCCGAGGAGCCTCGGCGTCTCCTCGTCTCACAGCCAGTGGCGCAACTGCCGCATCGTTACGAGGACCACCACGCCGATCACCACCATGAGCGCGACCACTGCCCAGAAGAGCCATGAGTGGAGCATGTAACCGGGCACCATGTCCATGCCGAAAATGCGCATGGAGTCGGTACCCCGTTTCCTCGCGCACCGTGGTGGGTACGTAAAAAATAGTTTCGATCGTGGGGCCGGAGGCAGAATCCAAAAGGAGGCGCGAAACGGACTGGAACATCATCGAGGGCAAGTGGAAAGAACTCAAAGGCAGTGCGCGGGAACAGTGGGGCAAGCTCACTAACGACGAGCTCGAGGAAGTCGGCGGTAAGAAGGATCGCCTCGTGGGCAAGCTGCAGCAGAAGTACGGCTACGCCTCCGACGAGGCCGCTCGGCGTGCCGACGAGTGGGCGGAGCATCAGGATACGAAGCAGCAGGACGAGGCCACCAAGGCCTGAAACCGATCGCAAGAGCTGAAAGAAGGTGAAGTCAGATGAGTATCTGGCTCAT
>PMKX01000230.1 GCA_003158705.1 Actinomycetota bacterium | reverse complement strand
AAGTCAGATGAGTATCTGGCTCATAATCTTGATCATCGTGGTGGTCGTACTGGTCTTCGGTGGCGGTGGCTGGGGATACCGACGGCGGAGGTAGTTGCCGGTGTCCGCGCGAGGTGTCGGCACTTGTTGGCAGCGGCATCGCGAAGGGCGCCTTGTCGCGGCGTGAGCTGGCCCCCGATAGCTAGCCGGAGCATGCAACGGGGGAGTCGGCTGACCCCAGCTCATAGAAGCCTGTCGGAAAGCGAACAGTCGAGGCGTAGTCAGGCTCCGCGGCTCCCCGGGCGTGATTCTGACTGAAAGAAGCGACGGCCAGGGACGAGCCGATCGCGCCGAAGAGCTTGCGACCGCCTGCTGCGCGCTCCCGGACACACACGGCCAGAACCAGGAAGGCGACCATCATCAGCAGGGCCGGGTACATCCACAGGAAGTCGCGCGGTACGAACCGCGCCGCCGTGGTGTAGGGATAGGGAATCGCGCTTGCCGGTGCGGCGAACGGCCCGCTCCTGGGTGGGGTCGTGACCGCCACCCCGAAGGACACTGCGGCCAAGGCGGCGGTCAGGATCGCCGCCCAGAACCCAATGCGGTCAGCCAGACCGGCACGCTCGCTCATTGTCGACGGATCCGTCAGTTCGCTCCTCCCGTTGTGCCTGAAGTTCCGCGCATAACCTGCAGCGCATTCGCTACGCTTCGAGCCCTAGCACCGCTGTGGGCATTGTCAGGTTGATGAGCTTGTCAGACCAACGCATCAGTGATGCCTTCCAGCCCAACCCGAACAGAGGGTGGCCGACCAGGCCCGCGAACGCCAGCGCCAGACCGAGGAGCCCCAAGACGAACCCTGCCCAAGCCATGGCGCGCGACTGGGGCGTGCCAGCGACGAATCGACGGTGGGAGAGCAACCAGGCAATGCCGGCCGCGCCGCAGAGCACTGCCGAAGCCACGAAGAAGACGGGGCCGTGCAGCAGCAGAGAGAAGACGACGCCGAGCGCCCCCCAGCCGAGTGCCCACCGGCCCAGGTCGCTGAACTGCTCGAGCACCTCGTCGTGGAGCTCAGCGACCTCAGTGAAGGTGGCCTCGACGTCACCCGGGGGAATATCGGGGCCGAAGTTGACCTGCTGGCCCGGGCCCATCATCGACGACATGGAACGCTCCGTTCCTCGTTTGGTCTAACGATGACCATGCAGTCTGTGCAGCACTGAGGTCAGCGTATGCTTCTCGTCGTCGGAGGTCACGGACGACGGCGAGTTTCGAGTTGATGCTCCTGCTCGCGGCGATGGCAAACTTGGGATGAACGGCGCGTATTGCGCATAGGAGTCTGCGTATCTGGGGCCCACCGCCCCCTGCTCCCAACGTGCACAGGTTTCTATGACCTGTGCTGAAGTTGCCGTGTTGCCACAACCCTCCGAAGCCATTCTTGATGCGAGAGGCCCGGCATTGTGCCGAGCCTCGCCTCCTAGATAGATCCCCGCAACTCATCGCGCGTCGTCCCAGCAATACAGGCAGCGTCGAGTTTGCACACGGCATACGACCGGGCGTCGTCGGCCTCTGGGACATGGGCTACAATGCTTCGAACAGTGACCTCAGTTCGTGGCGAAGGTTCNNAGAGTTGTCCACTGAGGTGCACCAGCGTTGTCGGAGCGACGCCACTCCTCCTGCTCACTGACCGCTTGCGCTGTTTGGTCGCCCCCGGCGTCGTCACGTGCGGCCGCCACGGGCACTCAGGGCTCGTCGTGCCGCAGGCTCCCCGCCAGCGCTTGCGCCGTTGCCAGCCCCGCTACGATCGGCACCGCTGCCAAGGCGAGCGCTCCGGTGCGCACTCCAAGAATGGCGATAGTGGGACCAGCCACGGCAAGGCCGATGGTCTCGGCGATCGACTCCACGGACGAACTCAGCGAAAGGACGCGGCCGTGCGCTTCGGTCGCCGTCACCCGTTGCATCGCCGTCAGGCCGACGACGCCGAAGACCATGCCGCTGACTCCCCAAAGGAACGCGCCGGTGTAGGCGACCGCCACCCAGGTCGTGCCGACGAACAAGCTGGCAGCTAGACCATAGGCGCTGGTCGACAGTCCGAGAGTCCAGGGCCGCTTCAGGATGCGCCGCAAGCGGGGGATGACGAGCCCGGTGAGAATGGCGCCGACGCCCACCGCCGCCTCGAAGAGGGCGAACTGCGACGCCGGGCGATGGAGCACGTGACGAGCGTACAGGGGCTCGACTACCAGGAATCCGCCCGAGGCAAGTGACACGGCAGCGCCGATGAGCAGCATCAGCCTCAGCGACTTCTGACGGGCGACGATGTGCAGGCCTTCAGCCAGCTCGCGCAGCCAGGGCTCTCGTGGTCCTGAAGCGGGACGCTGTGCCGGCAAGGGGATCAGGGCAGCCACCCCGATCGCGAACGTGGCTGCGTCGACCAGGAAGGCCATTCGAAAGCCCGAGAGCGCGAGTGCCGCGCTAGCCACGAGCGGGCCCAAGACCTGCCCGAACTCGCTGGCCCCGCCAAGCAGCGAGTTGGCCTCGAGCAAGGCGTCGGGCGCGACGATCTGCGGTGGCAGCGCCCCCGACGCGGGCCCCGCCAAGGCGCGTGCGCAACCGGCAAGCACGGCGAAGACGCCCAGTACTGGGAGAGAGTCGGCGGCCGCCAGTCCCAGCGCCGCGCCTGTCCCCAGGAAATAGGCCACGATGAGCGCCCGGCGGGCGCCAAGCCTGTCGACGAGCACGCCGAGGGGCGGACCGAGCGCGGCCGGCGGCGCCGCCCAGCAGATGATGAGCAGAGATACTTGCGTCGGGCTGGCATTGAAGCGGTAGGCGGCAAAGCCCCAGAGCGCGACGGCGGAGGCCCAACTGCCGATCGAGTTGACTGCTTCGGCGACAAGCAGCGCCGCGAAGCGTGGGTCCCGCAGGGATGGGCGCACCATGAGGTGATGTTGGCCACCTGGGGATGGAGTCCTCTCGCCTGAGCGATAGAGTACCCTGCGTGAGTCCTCGCCCGCCTGTCAGAGCCTATGCCGCCCTCTGCGCCATGACGTTCATGTTCGGGCTCTCGTTCGTGGCCACCAAGCTCGCTCTGCGCGGCTTCGAGCCGCTGCTCATCGCCCTGCTGCGCTTCGCGCTGGCCGGCGGCATCCTCTGGCTGCTGTGGCGCCGGCGCCCGCAGCGCGAGCCGCTCACCCGGGCCGACCTACGGCGGCTGGCGCTGATCGGCTTCGTCTCGCTGACCGTGTACTTCACCTTCGAGAACATCGGTCTGGCTCACACCAGCGCCAGCGAGGCGGCGATCCTCATCGCCGCCATCCCCATCTTCGTCAACATCCTGAACGTGTTCACGCTGCGCGAGCGCAACACGGCGACCGAGTGGGCCGGCATCGTGCTCTCGTTCGGCGGCGTGGTGGGGCTGATCGAGCTTGCCGGCAACTCCGGCGGCGGCACCCTGTACGGCAACCTGCTGGTGCTCGCCGCCTCGCTCTCGGCGGCCGTGTACAACGTGCTAGCGCGGCGCATCCTGATCCGCCGCTCGGCTCTGTTCGTGACCACCTTCCAGAACCTCTTCGGGGCGCTGTTCATGATCCCGCTGGTGGTCGTCGAAGTGCTGGTGAACGGCGTTCGTCACCCCACCGTGGAGGCGGCGGCCGGCGTCGGCTACCTCACGGTGTTCTGCTCCGTGCTCGCCTACCTGCTCCTGAACTACGGCTTCCGCTACGTGGAAGTGAGCAAGGCGAGCGTGTTCACCAACGTCGTGCCGGTGATCGCGGTAGGGGCGGCGTACGTGGTGCTCGGCGAACGCTTCACCGGCGGGCAGCTGGCCGCCGCCGTTGTGGTCGTCGCGGGAGTGTGGCTGACAAACCGAGGCGGCCGCGCCTCGAGAGGCGCGGCCGCCGCATGAGCCTACATTCGGCGGTGTTGCGACCGGGCCTGTCGCCGGCCGGGGTCGCGTCACCTTGCCGAGATTCTGTCCTTACTTCACCACGAGCTGTGCCGTGCCGGCTGTCGCCTGGTGGTTGCCGGCGAGGTCGACAGCGTTGACGATGCACACGTATGTCCCCTTCTTCAGCGTGCAGGAGAATTTGTACTTGAGCGACGTGTTGGTCGCGACTTGGCCGAGCTTGATGGTCTTCTTGGCCGCGCCGGTGAGCGTCTGGATGAGGATCGTGGTCTTGGCCGTCGGCGTCAGGTCGGTCACCTGGTAGCGCAAAGTGGCCGTGCGACCTTTGCGCACGCTGACCTTGGTGATGGACGTGACCGGACCGTCTGAGTCGATCTTGACGGTGCAGCTTTTGGCGGCCTCGGTGTTGCCGGCGTTGTCCTTGGAGTAGTAGTGCACCGTGTGCACGTTGTTGCCGCTGACCAGGGTGCTGAGGCCGGCGGTGTAGGAGCCGGCGTCGATCTTGTACCAGGTGCCTGCCTGCCCACCGACCATACCGGAGCCCGAGTCGGTGGGAGAAAGGGTGACGGTGACCGCGGCCTTGTGCCACGTGGCGCCGCCGCCCGAGGCAGTGGTGACCGGCGGCGTGGTGTCGACCGCGGGGGCCGACAGACTGAAGGTGGTGCCTTCGTAGACGCCCCAGGCGTTGCCTGATTGCATGGCATGGAACGATTCCCAGCGTGGGGTGCCATACCACGTGTCCCAGCACGCATACTCGTGGCTGGTGTCGTTGTAGCCGATCACGGGCACGAAGTGGTCCGTGCTCCCGTCGCCGTTCGAATCGACCAGGAAGACCATCGGACGGCCGGCGTCGATCTGCTGCTTGACGAGCGTCCAGGTGAGGGTGTTGCTCATGTAGTAGTCGTGGGTGCTGGGCATGTACGCGGGGTGGACGTAGTCGACGTAGTCGTGGAACGCCGTGCCGATCATGGTGTTATAGCTCCAACCGTAGAAGAGCCCGTCGGCACTCCAGGAGGTGTGCATGAAGTCGGCGATGGAGTCGCTGGTGTGCGCGCCGGCAGGGTTGGTGGTGCTCATGTCGGGCAGCACTGACGAGGAGGACTCGTCGTCGGGCAGGGCGTAGTCCTCGTAGGACTGTGGGCCGGAGCCGGTGTCATGCGAGGAGATGGCTTGGTGGACGGCCGGGTTCGCATCCTGCGAGGTGGCGTCACCGGGGATGAGCAGGTCGTAGCCGTGCGAGTCCCAGTAGCCTACGACCATGCCCACGGCCGTAGGCCCGCAGCCGTCCCACCAGTAGTAGCAGGGGACGGCCGAAGACACGCCGTCGATGTACACGTTGCCGCTGCGCGCCAGGCTCCTGGCGGCGTTGGGAGCGGTCACGTTGGCCGGCGGCAGAGGACCGGTAGTGCTGTGCTGCGCCAGACTGACGGGCACGGGCACGACCGGCGCTCCTGCGGCCCACGCGCTTGCGCACGCGAGCGACAAGAGCAAAGCGCCGGCGAGCAGTGGCGCGGCGAGTATCCTCACGATTTTCCTACTCATCTTCATCAACCCCTCACAAGAGTGACGATCGGGCGGCCCCGTGACGGGCCGCCTAGAAGTCCATTGGCAGGATCAAGTCGCCGTCCAGAGCAACGATGAACCGGGCGGCCTCTTCGGCAAAGTAGCGGCGGCCGATCTCCTGTGCCTCGTGGGCCAGAGCCTGGGCGCCGTGGTAGAGGAGGCGGTTGAAGTGCTCGACGCCTTCTCGAGTCATCGTCACCGTGCGCCGGAGCTCGCAGTTGGGGCAGCGGAGGTGCATGTCCCAGGTGGCGGTTCCGCTGCGCTGCCAGTCGGTGGGGTACACGAGATCGGATTTGCAAAGCGGGCAGACGGTGGCGTTCTCATCAATGATCGGTGTCGCGGCAGGAGGCACAGGCTCGGGTCGCGGCATGGTCTGCTGTGCCACTGGCCGCGCCGCCTTCCCCTTGGCAGTGCCACGCGCGGTGCTCTCGAAGACGAGCATCTCGATGGCGGTGCCGTCGGGGAAGATGAAGAGCTCGATCCTACAGTCCTCGGCCATGCTCGCCGCTGCTCCTCGCTTGTCCGTTGCCGCACCTTCGTCTCACTCCAGGTATCGGCTGGCGGGCCTGTGGTCTTTAGCGTGCCTGCAGAGCTTGGCGGCGCGGCGCGGCGAGCGACTGACCGAAGGAGGGCTGGGCCGCGGCGGCGGCCATCTTGCCCCGGCCGCCGCGTGCGTGGGATACTACGCACTCCGCCGACCACCGAAGGCGAGTGCCCGTGCCCGAACACACCGTAGATGCAAGCGCCCTCAGCGCCCTGCCCATCGGCATGTTCGACTCAGGCATGGGTGGCCTCACGGTGCTGCACGAGTGCCTGGTGGCGCTGCCTGCCGAGGATTTCGTCTACTTCGGCGACACGGCACGCTTCCCGTACGGTCCCAAAACACAGGGCGAACTCAAGCTCTTCGCGGCTCAGATCGCGGCCTTTCTCGAACACCACGGCGTCAAGCTCCTGGTGGTGGCCTGCTACTCGGCCACCGCGGCCGCCCTGCCCGACCTGCAGGAGCGCTTCTCCACGCCCATCGTCGGCGTCATCATGCCCGGCGCCAGGGCGGCCGTGCAGAGCTCGCGCTACCGACGCATCGGCGTGCTTGCGACCGAGGCTACCGTGGCCAGCGGCAGCTACGTGCGTGCTATCGCCAGCCTCGACACGGGCGCCGACGTGTACCAGCAGGCCTGCCCCGG
>PMKX01000063.1 GCA_003158705.1 Actinomycetota bacterium | reverse complement strand
TTCTGAGCTCGGCGACGGAGGCATACAGCATGAGAGGTGACTCGAGGCGCAGCGGTGGCGTCGTCCTGGCGATCGTCGCCGCGCTTGTGGTGGCCGCCATCCTGGGCGCCGGCGCGGTCATACCAGGCGGGACGGGCAAGGCGCGTGCCGCTACCGGCGATCCCGTGGTTCTCGCGGTGTATGCCAACGGCGTCTGGGACGGCAGCGGAACCTTGACCAGCGGCAGCCTGGTCAAGCAGTACACNNCGCCGGCTTCATGAACAGTGTCGGCAACCTCACGCCCAAGACTGGTCCCGAGGCGGTCACCGGCGTCAAGGTGCTCGACGTGTTGGCGAACGCGTTCCCCGGCAGCGGCCTGACGGCGCAAGAGTCGGTCGACGTCCACGCGCCGGACAACTACGGGCATCAGTGGTCATATGACCAGATGACGACCTTGACGGGCTTCGCGATGTACGATGCCACGACCAAGCAAACGGCGACCGGCCTGCAAGGGCCGCTGGCGGCGATCCTCGTCTACAGCGACCCGGGGCTGCATGTGATGCCCGCGGACTCCGGTCCGCTGCGCTTCATGATCGCCGACCAGCAGAACGAGAACGCCATGATGACCGGCAGCGACAGCATCAAGAACGTGAGCATACTCAACGTGGTCGGCGCCACTCTCAANNCTCATGGGCGAGGTCGACGGCGGCAGGGACATGACCTACAACGCCGCGTTGGCGCGCAAGGGCTATCGCATCCGGCTGTACTCGGCGAGCGGCGCGTCGGTCACCATCAGCTCGAAGGTCACCGTCCGGCGCAGCTCGGTCATTGTCGCCAACGGCCACGACGGGGCCGCTTTGCACGACCTCTTCTACCCCTTGCGGTTGGTGGGCCCACCCGCCTATACGCCGGCCAACACGCGTCTGGGCTGCATCACCAAGATCGTGATGCTGCCGATGAAGCCGTGACCGCGCCATGAGCGCTCTTCTCAGGCGCGCGAGGATGGCCGGGCGCGCCCATCGCATCGGTCTGCTGGCGGCGGTCGGCGTGCTGGCGGCTGTAGGCCTGGTGGCCCTGGTGGCCGCGTGCGGCAGCAGCGGCAGCAGCAGCGGTCCTGGCAAGCCGGCCGCAAGCAGTTCCGGGAAGGTCGTTCTCACCGTGGTCGGCCCCAAGGGCACCAGGGAGCTCACCTTAGCTGAGCTCAAGGCCATGCCGGCTGTGGTCGGCTACGGCGGCATCAAGAACAGCGCCGGGATCATCACGCCGCCAACGCAGTACCAGGGCGTCAAGCTCAGCGACGTGGCCGACCTGGTGGGCGGCATCGACCCGCAAGCGGGCGTGACGCTGGTGGGCTCGGACGGCTACGGCATGACGTTCTCCTATGACCAGATCGTGCGCAACGGCTTCACCACGTATGACGTGGCGACAGGTGCCGAGGAGCCGCCGGACGGCACACTCACGAGCATCCTTGCCTACGCCCAGGGCGGCAAGCCGCTGGGCGCCGACGATGGTCCGCTCCGTCTGGCGGTGGTGCAGCCCCATGCCGACCAGGTGATCGACGGGCANNGCAGCCAAGCTCGATCGTCCGTCGTACGTCAACTGCGCCTCGCCGGGCTGCCACGGGTCCGGCTGGGTCGACCAGCAGGGCCAGCGCTGGGAAGGCATCCCGCTCTACTTGGTGTGCGGCCTGCTCGACGACCACAAGCGGCATGGAGCAGGCGACTACAATGCGGCCCTGGCCAAGCGCGGCTACAAGATCCTCATCGAGTCCGCCGACGGCAAGGTCGTGACCATCCCGTCGCAGCTCATCGCCGGCCGCGACGACATCATCCTGTCGGGCAAGATGAACGGCAGCGACCTGCCCGACCCGTACTTCCCGCTGCGGCTGGTGGGGCCCGGCCTCACGCAGCAGCAGATGCCGGGCCGCATCGCACGCATCGTCCTCCGGCTGCCCTGAGGCCGCGGTGGGGCGGGGTGAGCGCAGGGGCGGGGGGCGCACGGCCCTGTTGCTGGTCGCGCTGACACTGGCCGCCGCGAGTCTCACGTTGCTCGCGGCCTGCGGCGGGCACGGCGACCGCCACGTGAGCCTGGTCTTCGCCGGCAGCCTCATCGTGCCCTTCGATCGTCTGGCGACCGAGTTCGAGCGCACGCACCCGGGCCTGCGGGTCACCACCGAGGCGCACGGCAGCATCCAGGCGATCCGCCAGGTGACTGAGCTCGGCAGGCGGTTCGACCTGGTGGTGACGGCCGATGCGCAGCTCATCCCGCCGCTCATGTACGACAAGAACGTGCCGGGGAGCGGGCAGCCGTTCGCCTCCTGGTATGTGACTTTCGCCACCAACCGGATGGTGCTGGCCATCTCGCCCAAGAGCCCGCTGGCCGGTCAATTCACGGTCCAGAACTGGTACAAGCTGCTGACGCGGCCCGGCGTGCGCTTCGGCTTGGCCGACCCGCGCTTCGACCCGGCCGGCTATCGCGCCCTCATGGTGTTGCAGCTCGCCGAGCGCTACTACCACGACCCCATCATCTTCGAGAACGTGGTCATGGGGCAGTTCACGACGCCGGTCACGGTCGAGCGACAGGGACAGCGCGACGTGATCCAGGTGCCGGAGATCCTCGAGACGCAGCCGGGCAGCAGCCTGGTGTTGCGTGACCAGAGCATAGAGCTCGACGCGCTGCTCGAGACAGGCGACCTGGACTGCGCCCTCGAGTACGAGAGCGTTGCCCGACAGACCGGCCTGCGGTATCTGCGCCTGCCGGCCGCCATCGACCTCGGTGAGCAGCGCGACGCGACTGTCTACGGCAGCGTCGCCGTCAAGCTCGCGTCGCAGCGCTTCGCCAGTGTCAAGCCGGTGTTCGCCGGCGGCGTCATCAAGTACGCGCTCACGATCCCGAGCAATGCTCCCGATCCGCAGCAAGCGCGTGAGTTCGCGGCTTGGCTGCTGAGTCCGGCTGCACGACAGGTGTTTGAGGCGACCTACCAGCCGCTGATCACGCCACAGGCCGACCACTACGACCTGGTGCCGGAGGAGGTGAGACAGGCGTGCGCGCGGCCCGGATGAGCGTCCTCACCGGAGGTAGGCACCGGTCCTGGTTTGGGCGGCGCGCACACCTGTCTCACCCGCGGGACTGACGATGGTGCGTCGGCGACGGCTGGAGCCGTTCACCCTGGCCAGTGCCGTGGTCGCGCTGGTGCTGGTCGCCTTCGTGCTGGTGCCGGTCGTCAGCATGATGGTCGAGGCCGGCGCCGGATTCCTGGGCCAGGCGCTGCGCCAGAACGACGTGCGCCGCTCGCTCTGGCTCACGGGGTCGTCGGCGCTCATCGCCACCGGCCTCGTCTTCCTGTGCGGAGTCCCGCTCGCCTACCTGCTGGCACGGCGCCATTTCCCCGGCAAGGGCCTCGTCGAGGGCCTCATCGACCTGCCCATCGTGTTCCCGCACACCGCCGCCGGGGTGGCGCTGCTTACCGTGTACGGACGCGACGGCGTTCTGGGCCGCCTGTTGGCCCCGCTCGGTCTCACGTTCACCGACAGTGTGGCCGGGATCGTCGTGGCCATGATGTTCGTCAGTCTCCCTTACCTGGTCGACACGGCCCGTGAGGCGTTCGCGCTTGTCGACCCGCGCTACGAGCAGGTGGCGCGCACGCTGGGTTCCTCACCGGCCGGGGCCTTCTTGCGTGTGTCGCTGCCGCAGGCATGGCGCGGCGTGCTTGCCGGAGCGCTGCTCATGTGGGGGCGCGGCATCAGCGAGTTCGGCGCCGTGGCGATCCTTGCCTACAACCCGAAGGTCATCTCTGTGCTGGTCTTCGAGCGCTTCGAGGGCTTTGGCCTGCACTCGGCCCTGCCGCCGGCGGTGTTGATCGTCATCATCGCCTTCGTCGTCTTTGTGCTGCTGCGTGCCTTTCTGGTGCCGCGGCGTCGCGGCACGGGCCGGGAGGACGACCGGTGATCGGCCTCAGCGGATTGTGCGTGCGTGGCGGGCGCTTCGTGGTGGGGCCGGTGGACCTACAGCTGGCCGCCGGCGACTACTGTGGTCTCGTCGGCCCGAGCGGGGCGGGCAAGACGCTGCTCTTGCAGGCCGTGGCCGGTGTGCGCTCGCCGATGGCTGGGCAGGTGCTGATCGACGGGCAGGACCTGACGAACACGCCGCCCGAGAAGCGCGGCGTCGGCCTGGTGTTCCAGGACGGCCTTCTGTTCCCGCACCTCTCGGTGGCCGGCAACATCGGCTACGGTCTGCGGCGCCGCGATGCGGCGTCCCTGGACGGGCTCGTGCGCGACCTGGGTGTCGAGGACCTGATGAAGCGCTCGCCTGGTTCGCTCTCGGGGGGTGAACGGCAGCGGGTGGCCTTGGCGCGTGCCCTGGCCCCCGGTCCGCGCGTGCTGCTGCTGGACGAGCCGCTCAGTGCCGTCGACGGCGAGGCGCGCGAGGAGCTGCGCGACATGCTGCAGCGCGCGACCCGCGAGCGTGGCGTCACGGTGCTGCACGTGACGCACGACGTGGCGGAGGTGTTCTCGCTGGCCGACACCTGCGCCGTGCTCGTCGATGGCGGCCTGCGCCAGGTGGGGCCACCGTCAGACGTGCTCCGGCGGCCGGTAGATGAGGACGTGGCGCGTCTCTTCGGCGCCCGCAATGTGCTACGTGCCACGCGCCAACCAGACGGCGACGGGCGCACGGTGCTGCTCGCCGGCGGGTCGCCGCTGCGCGTGGTCCAACGGGTGGATGCGGCCGAGGTGCTCCTGGTCGTGCGACCCGAGGACGTGACGCTGGCGCTGCCCGCGGGCGTTGCCAGTGTGCGTGCCGTCGCGGGTGCCGGCGGCGTGGGCGTCGCGGACGGCGCCATGGGCGGCGCCTCCGAGCCCAACATCCTTGTCGGTCGCGTAGAGCGCGTCGTGTCACACGGCGGCCACTCACTGGTGCGCGTCATGGTGCCGCCGGCCATCGACGTGTCGGTGTCGAGCCGTGAGGTCGCGAGCCTGTCGCTCGAGCCCGGTACCGACGTGGAGCTGCGCTTCGGCGCGCAGATGGTCTGGGTGCTGCCGGCACAGGGCTGACGCGCCTGCTGTTTGGCCGCTGCACTCGGGGGTAGAGTCAAGCCCGTCCGGTCCGCCGTCGCGGCGGTCGTGCGAGGCAAGGAGGGGCACCGTGGCGTTGAGCGCGCGTAACCAGTTGCGAGGCACGGTCAAGAACATCACCCTCGGCAGCGTCATGGCCGAAGTCGTCATCGAAGTGGGTGACAACGAGGTGGTGGCCGCCATCACGCGCCACTCGGTGGAGGCTCTGGGGATCAACTCCGGCGACGAGGTCACAGCCGTGATCAAGGCGACCGAGGTCATGATCATGAAGTAGGGCGGCCGCGCGCCGGCTTCGTCCGGCGGCCGCCACCCGCCACACGCCACCCGCCGGCTCCGCCCGGCGGCCGCCACCCGCCGGCTTTGTCCGGCGCCTGCCGCCCCGCCGCGCATGACGCTGGCGTTCTGCCGCGCTACACTGAGAAGGCATGGACACCACAGACAAGCGCGCGCGGGGTCGGGTCGACTACCTGCGCCTTTCCATCACCGACCGCTGCAATCTGCGCTGCGGCTACTGCATGCCCGCCGAGGGCGTAGCGCCACGACGCCACGACGAGATCCTCTCCTACGAAGAGCTGGCCACGTTCGCGCGAGTGGCGGTCGAGGCGGGCATCTCCAAGGTGCGCGTCACCGGCGGCGAGCCGCTGGTGCGCAAGGGCTGCGCCGCTTTCATCGCCATGCTGGCCGGCACGCTGGGCATCGCCGACATCGCGCTCACCACCAACGGTCTGCTACTTCCGCGCTACGCGCCCGAGCTGCGCGTGGCGGGTCTCAGGCGCGTGAACGTGAGCCTCGACAGCCTCGACCAGCAGCGCTACGCTCGCATCACACGCGGCGGCGAGCTTGCAGCGGCGCTGGCGGGTCTAGACGCCGCCTTCGCCGTCGGCTTCGCGCCGGTCAAGCTCAACGCTTTGCTGCTTCGGGGCATCGAGGACGAGCTCGACGCGTTCGTCGGTCTCACCCGAGAGCGCGAGCTGCACGTGCGCTTCATCGAGCACATGCCTCTCGACCGCCGGGTGAGCATGGTGGACGAGCTCGTGCCGGCGCCTGAAGTGCTCGAGCGGCTGCGCGTCGGCTACGACCTGCAGCCGGCGGAGGGGCCCTACGGTCACGGGCCGGCGAGCTACTGGCGCGTGCCCGGCGCCAAGGGCACGATCGGCTTCATCGCCGGCGTGTCGGAGCACTTCTGCCAGACCTGCAACCGCCTGCGACTGACGGCCGACGGGAGACTGAAGAACTGCCTGTTCTCCGGCGAAGAGGTCGACGTGCGGTCGCTCATCTCGCGGCCCGCCGAGCTGCGGGCGGCGATCGTTGCCGCGGCCGCCGCCAAGAGCTACGACCGGAACGTCGAGGCGCGCGCCAACGAGCGCGCCATGTCGCAGATCGGCGGCTAGGGCGTGCGCCGGTCCACACAAACGGAGGCTGCGCCATGACCGAGCTGTCGCACCTGGACGCGCAGGGTCGCGCGCGCATGGTCGACGTGGGCGACAAGGATGAGACGGAGCGCCGGGCGCGCGCCGCGGCGCAGGTCACGATGTCGGCAGGGACGCTGGCGGCCATCGAGGGCGGCGGCGTGCCCAAGGGTGACGTCATCGCCGTCGCTCGTCTGGCCGGCATCACGGCCGCAAAGCGCACGTCGGAGCTCATCCCTCTCTGTCACCAGCTCGCGCTGAGCTTCATCGACGTGCAGATCGAGGCCGATCCGTCGCTGCCCGGCCTGCGGGTGAGCAGCGAGGCGCGTCTCAGAGGGAGGACCGGTGTGGAGATGGAGGCGCTGGTGGCCGTGTCGGTAGCGGCGCTGACCGTCTACGACATGTGCAAAGCCATCGACCGCGGCATGGAGGTCCGAGCCGTGCACCTGGTGGAGAAGAGCGGCGGGCGGAGCGGTACGTGGAAGAGAGAGGAACCGTGAGCGCGCCGCCGCCACAGAGCGCCGCCACGGTCGTTTCCGTCAACGCGGCGCCCGAAAAGGGCACACGCAAGCAGCCGCGCGACACGATCACCCTGCTGGTCGAGCACGGCGTGGAGGGCGACGGCCACGCCGGTGCCTGGCATCGCCAAGTGAGCCTTCTGGCCGAGGAGAGCATCGAGCGCATGCGCGCCAAGGGCCTGGACGTGCATCCCGGCGACTTCGGCGAGAACGTGACCACCCGCGGCATCGTTGTGCACGAGCTCCCCGTCGGCGCTCGACTCGCTCTGGGCGAGGCCACGGTCGAGGTCACCCAGATCGGCAAGGTCTGTCACGACCGCTGCGCCATCTACTATCAGGCGGGCGATTGCGTGATGCCGCGCGAGGGCATCTTCGTGCGCGTGCTGCAAGCTGGCTGTCTGCGCGCCGGCGACCGCCTGGAGGTGCTGCCGTGAGAGCGGCGCACATCCACGCCGCTGTGCTCACCGTGTCCGACAAGGGCTATGCCGGCGAGCGCGTCGACGAGAGCGGCGCCGCGCTCGAGGAGCTTCTGCGCGGCATGGGTGTGGCCAGCGTGACGCGCTCGTTGGTGCCGGACGAGCGTGAGCTCATCGCCGCCGAGCTGATGCGCCTGGCCGACCAGACGCCGGCCAACCTGGTGCTCACCACGGGCGGCACCGGCATGACGTCGCGCGACGTCACCCCGGAGGCCACGCGGGCCGTCCTCGACCGCGAGGCGCCCGGCTTTGCCGAGGCGATGCGCATGCTGTCGCTGCGCCAGACGCCGCACGCGGTGCTGTCGCGCGCCGTGAGCGGCCTGCGCGGACGCACTTTGATCGTCAACATGCCAGGCAGTCCGCGCGCTTGCCGCGAGCAGTTCGCCATGATCAGCGCGTCGCTGCCGCACGCCATCGAGAAGCTGCTCGACCAGGGCGGCGACTGCGCGCGCCCCGACGACGCGCCGTGAACGAGCCTCCTGTCGAGCCCCCCAGCGAGCCGCTCGGACTGCAAGAGGCCGACCTAGCCGAGGAGGTGCAGGCCCGTAGCCGGCTCGGCGAGCGCCTGCGTGCGAAGGAAGGACCGGGCCTGCGCGAGCTGGTAGGCGCCGTGGTGGTCACGTTCCAGGACAAGGACCATGTGAAGCTGACGGTGCGCCGGCTGCTGCGCGACCTCGGCCAAGTCGTCGTCGTCGACCTTGGTTCCGAGGACGGCACGGCGAGGGCCTTGCGGACCGCGTTTCCCGGCCTCGATGTCGTTTCGCTGACGAAGGAGTCCGGCTTCTCGGCGGCGGTCAACGCCGGCATGCGTCGCCTCACGCAGCCGTTCGTGCTGGCGACGCACGGTGACGCGCGACTCCGGCCCGGCGCCGTCGAACGCCTCTACAACGCGGTCTGCGACAGGCGCGACATGGTCGGCTGCGCCGGCGCTCGCCTGGTGTCGCCGTCCGGCCTGCCGGAGCAAGCGGCTGGGTTCAGACCTTCGCCGCGCACGCGACTCGTAGCCCGGCTCCGTGATCTGCATCCTTCGTTCGGCCGCAAGCGGCTCAAGCGGCCGGCGCGCTTCGCNNTTCTTTCTGGCCTACGGCGACATGGACTTCTGCCTGCGGCTCAGGCGTGCCGGATGGCGAGTCGTCTGCGAAGCGCGCGCGCGGGCCATCCATTTGGATCGCGTCGAGGAGTCGGGGGCGTCGCGGCGCGCCGGCCGACGGCGCTTCTACCGCCGGCACGGCCTGCGGCACTGGTTCGTGCGCGGCTAGAGCGGCAGGCGCTGCTGCCGCAGGTACGAGAGGTAGGCGGCGATCGCCGCGTCGGCCTCCTCCACGGCGCGCCGGTGACCGGCGCTGAGCCGGTCACCCACACTCTGTCGCGTCACTCCCAGCACTTGGGCGACGTCGCGCTGGTGGCCCAGGTTCCGGTAGGCGGCGATCGCCTCCCACTGCTTCTCGGTGCGCGCCAGGATGAGAGGGTCGACGAGCCGGCAGACGGCGCCCAGCAGCACGTCGCCGGCTTCGCCGGTACCGAGGTAGCGGGTCAGGCTGCGGTCGCGGGCCGCGAGTTGTAGGGCGTGGCGCGCCGTCGCGTAGGCGTCGTGCGTCGCGCTGCCCACGCCGCGGAGATGCTCGACCGTGCCGATGCCCACGCCCACACGGATGTTGATCGGCGCCAGAGACTCGCGCATGACGCTGATGCACAGGGGGGCTTGGGCAGGGTCACCGAGCGCGCCCTCGATGCAGTCGCCGGCCGTGAAGGCGAACGGCTCGGCGATACCCGGCGAGAACACCTCGTTGAGCCGCTCGACCGTCTGTCGCATGACTCTCTGGAAGCCGACACGGTCGTCGATCGCGCGCGAGCCGACGACGTCGCCGAGAATGACGGCCAGCAACCGGGGGTCTCGGCGCCTGTCGATGGGCATGGTGCTAACTACGAGCCGGCAAGGCGATATTCCTGCCCGCTTCTGTTGGGCTACACTAGTCGCCTGTCTCTCTGCACCGACCTGGCAGGCCCGTGAACAGGAAAGCCCGCATACGTCTGATCGTGGCCACCGTCGTCATCGTGGCGGTCTTTGCGGCTGGCGTCGTCTACCTGGTGAGCCGTGAAGGCGCTTATTATCGCCAGGTCTCCGATCTGAGCCGGCAGGACCTGAACGGCAAGCAGGTCAAGGTGGCCGGCCGCGTCGTCGGCGGCAGCGTGAGCCACGACGCCGCCGGTCTGCACTTCGCTCTGCAAGACCTCAGCGGCAAGCCCGACGTGGTGAGAGTCGACTACGCGGGCCAGGTGCCGGGCACGTTCGGCGCCGGCGTCGATGTGGTCGTGACGGGCACCTACACGGCCGGCCAGGGTCTCATCGCGGCCGGCCAGCTGCAGACGAAGTGCCCTTCCAAGTACCAGAGCCAGGCGAGCCCTCGAGCCCAGTCCACGCCTTGAGGGCGCGCCCGTGATCGTCCTCGGCCGTCTCGCCGTCGATCTTTCTCTCGTGCTCTCGCTCGCCGGCGTCCTCTTCCTCGGCCTGGGCATGGGACGGCACGATCGCCGGCTCATCAGGAACGGCTACTACGCCGTGTACGGCTTCTTCCTGGCCACCGTCGTGGCCGGCGCCGTGCTTCTTTCGGCGTTCCTGAACAAGGACTTCTCCTTCCTCTACGTGTGGCAGAACTCCGACGCCAGCCTTTCGACCTTCTACCGCGTGGCCGGCTTCTGGGCCGGCCAGCAGGGCTCGTTCCTGCTCTGGCTGTTGCTGCTCGCCGTGGTCGCCGTCGTCATCGCTCTGCGCAACCTGCGCGAGAGCGACCGCCTCACGGCCGGCGCGGTCATGGTCATCTGCCTTGTCTCGGCCGCCTTCGCGACGCTGATGGTCTTCGACCCGGGCTCCCAGCCGTTCGTCAAGAACGCCACCCTCGGTGCTACCCCGCAGGGCCTCAACCCTCTGCTGCTGCACCCGGCCATGGTGCTGCACCCGCCGGCCTTGTTCATGGGCTACGTCGGCTTGGCTGTGCCCTTCGCGTTCGCCGTCTCGACGCTCATCGTCGGTCGTGCGGACTCCGCCTGGGTGGAGCGCTCGCAGAGATGGACCGTCGCTGGCTGGGCGCTGCTCTCGCTGGGCATCGGCCTGGGCGCCTGGTGGGCCTACGTGGTGCTCTCCTGGGGCGGCTATTGGGGCTGGGACCCGGTCGAGAGCACGTCGCTCATCCCCTGGCTCACGGCCACGGCACTGCTGCACTCCGCCAACCTCTCCGTCAAGCGCGGCGTGTTCAAGCGCTGGACGCTGTGCCTGGCGGCGGCGACCTTCTGGCTCACGCTGGTCGCCACTTGGGTGACGCGCTCCGGCGTGATCACCTCGGTGCACGCCTTCGAGAATCGGCCGACGCTGGTGCATATCCTCTCCACGTTCGTGGTCACGGTCGCCGTAGCGAGCGCGGCTCTCATCGCGGCGCGCTGGCGGCGCTTCGCCGGCGAGGCCGAACTCGGGTCACTGCTCTCGCGGGACTTCATGCACTACCTCACCAACGTCGCCCTCTCGCTGTTCGCCGGCGCCATCCTGTTCGCGACCGTGGTTGTGCCGCTGGCCACCAGCAACGGCCGCTGGTGGGGGTCGCAGACGTTCGTCACCAGCAACGGCCGCTCGGTGGGGCCGCAGACGTTCAAGATGTTCGCGCAGCCGCTGGGGGTGGTCGTGCTCCTGGGCATGGCACTGTGTTCGCTGCTGTCGTGGCGCCATACCGAAGGCCGCAAGCTCTGGCGCGCCCTGCTCTGGCCGGCTCTGGCGGGCGTTCTCTCGATCCCGCTGTTCGTCTTCACCGGCAACTGGACCGAGAGCCTCGGGGGCTTCGCCGGCCTGGTGGCGTGCGTGTTCGCTGGCGCGGCCGTGGTCGAGAGCATGGTGGTGAGGGCGCGCATAATGGCCCGTGACGCAGGAGCGCTCACGGGCCTGTGGCGCGCCCTCACCGCGAGCCGCACGCGCACGGCCGGCTTCGTGGCCCACGCCGGCATGGTGCTCGTCGTGCTCGGCCTGCTCGGCTCCAATGTCTACAAGGTCGAGTCGCACGCCTACCTCGCCGCCAAGCCGGGCGCGCAAGCCGCCATCGGCGCCTACACGCTGCGCTTCGCCGGCATGCACGCGGGCGGCGGGCCGCAGGGCTCGCAGCGCACGTACGCGGCCTTCGCCGTGTTCAAGGACGGCCGCAGGGTCGCCACGTTGCAGCCGCGCACCGAGGTGTATCCGTCCACGCAAGAGGCGGTGCGGGCCGTCATCTTGGGCAGCGCCGGTCAGGACCTGTTCGTGGCTCCGAACGCGCCCTTCACGAGCGCGAGTAAGAACATCTCGCTGCAGCTCGACGTGTTCCCGCTGGTGCGCCTGGTGTGGGCCGGCGCCCTGCTTCTGGTGGCCGGCGCGGCCGTGTCGCTCTGGCCGCGGCCCCGACGAGCCGCGGAGCCTGCGGCTCACGAGGCCTGATCACCGGCCGTGGCGCCCGCTCGCGGGCGTAGAATGCGGGGCGCCATGGCCACCGACGACACGCATGAGATCGAGGTCGAGGGCCTCAGCAAGTCGTTCGGCCGCCGGCCGGCGCTGCACGAGGTGAGCTTCTGCGTGCAGGCCGGCGGCTTCCTTTCGATCTTCGGCCCCAACGGCGCCGGCAAGACCACGATCCTGCGCATCCTGGCGACCCTGCTCAGGCCGAGCGGCGGGCGCGCCTCTGTGGCTGGCCACGACGTGCGTGAGGACCCGATGCCGGTGCGTGCCGCCATCGGTGTCGTGTCGCACGAGGCGCTGCTCTACGGCGACCTCACGGCGCACGAGAACCTGCGCTTCTACGCCGACATGTACGGCCTCGCCGACCGCGAAAGCCGCATCGGCGAGCTGCTCGAGCGGCTCGAGCTCAGCCACCGCCGCGACGACCTGGTGCGCACCTTCTCCAAAGGCATGCGGCAGCGCCTGGCCATTGCCCGGGCCATCCTGCACCGGCCGCGCGTGCTGCTGCTCGACGAGCCGTACGCGGGCCTGGACCCGCGCGCCGCCGGCATCCTCGACGGCTTGCTGGCCGAGATCCGCCCAGAGCACACCTTCGTGATGGTGACGCACGCCCTGGAGAAGGGCCTCGAGCTGGCCACGCAAGCGATCATCATCGAGGCCGGCGAAGTCGTGTTCCAGAGCGCCGGCCCCGTCGATGCCGCCGAGTTTGCCGCCGTCTACCGTGAGCACGTGGCGGAAGGCGCGGTGGCCTGATGGGCCGGCGCCAGTACGCCGCCATCCTGCGCAAGGACCTCATCCGCGAGTTGCGCACCCGCGAGATGCTGGTCTCCATGTTCCTTTTCGTGATGCTGGCCCTGGTGATCTTCCACTTCGCCTTCAGCGTTCGCGCGGGCACCGACCTCACGTACTTCACCGGCGGCATGCTCTGGGTGACCTTCGTCTTCGGCGCCTTGCTCGGTCTCAATCGCTCGTTCGCNNGCTGGCCGTGCCCGTGTTCTCGCTCTTCTTCATCAAGACGAGCTACGCGGTCCATCTGGGCCCCTTCTTGCTCGTCGTGCTACTCGCTGACCTGGGCATCTGCGCGCTGGGCACGCTCCTGGCGACGATCTCGATGAGCTCGCGGGCGCGCGACCTGCTTCTGCCGATCGTCTTTCTGCCGCTGGTGGTGCCGGTGCTCATCGCCGCCACGGCAGCGACCACCGGCATCTTCGCTCGCGGCGACGGGTTGGGGTCGCTTGGGGGTAAGCTACTGTTCCTGGCCGTCTACGACGCGATCTTCCTGGTGGCTGCGTACGGCACCTACGAGTTCGCCATAGGAGAATGACCGTGGCCCTGAAGAAGCTCGGCAGTCCCGCGGCCCTGTTCGTCGGCGCGGCCGCTTTCCTGGTCACGGGTCTCCTGCTCGCGTTCTGGTACGCGCCCACCGACGCCTCGACGATGGGGTTCAGCCAGAAGATCTTCTACTTCCACGCGCCCATCGCCGAGTGCGCCTTGCTTGCGTTCGCGGTCGCCTTCGTGGCCGCCGTGCAGTACCTGCGCACGCAGAAGTCCGTTTACGACCGGCTGGGCTATGTGTCAGTGCGTCTGGGCCTGCTCTTCAGCCTGCTGGTGATGGCTACCGGCATGATCTGGGGCAAGGCGGCCTGGGGCGTCTGGTGGGCCTGGGAGCCGCGCCTCACGACCTTTCTGGTCGTCTGCCTGCTCTACGCCGCCTACTTCGTGCTGCGCCAGACGGTGGAGGACGAGACTCGCCGGGCCACCTTCGCCGCCGTCTTCGCCATCATCGCCTTCGTCGATGTGCCGCTCACGTTCTTTGCCACGCGCTTCATGCCCGCGGGGCTGCATCCGGTGGTGTTCACCACGGGCGGGGCCCGCATGGAGGGCAGCATGCTGTTCACGTTCTGCCTTACCATGATCGGCATGACGCTGCTGCTGGCCGCTCTGCTGCGGCTGGAGCTGGCCGAACAGGCCCTCAAGGAGGAGCTCGACGAGCTCAAGATCCGCGCGGAGGCTGGTGCATGAGCCTGCAAGAAGCCGTCAAATACGTGGCCGGCGCCTACGGCGTGATCCTCGTCGCGTTCTTTGCCTCCTACTGGTCGGCGGCGCGCCGGCTGCGCTCCCTGGAGCGCCAGGTGCGCGCGCTCAAGGACGCTCTCGATAAGCGCGAACAGACGACCGCCGGCGGTGAGGACGACGTCTGAGCACGGCGCCCGGCGACCGCCGAGAGCCGCGGACGGCGACCACCTCGGCGGCGTCCGGCGCCGGCTGAGCTGCGTCGGTGGCGTCGCTCCCTGCGGCTCCAGCGGCGAGGCGTTGTGAACACCGTGCTGCGCCTCGGCTCGCGAGCCAGCAAGCTGGCCCTCATCCAGGCGCAGCAGGTGTGCGCTGCGCTGGCGAGCGTCAACGCCGGGCTGGAGCTCCAGATCGTGCCGCTGACGACGACGGGCGACAAGCTCCTCGACACGCCGCTGGCCAAGATCGGCGACAAGGGACTGTTCGTCAAGGAGCTCGAGACGGCGCTGCTAGACGGCCGCGTGGACGTGGCCGTGCACTCGGCCAAGGACCTGCCCACGGAGGTGCCCGAGGAGCTCGCTATCCTGGCGTTCACCGAGAGGGCAGACGTGCACGACGTGTTCGTGGCCGGCCCGGGCGTAGCGGCGGCCGGCTTGGCCGACTTGTCGCCGGCGGCGCAGGTCGCGAGCTCCAGTCTGCGCCGCCGCTCGCAGTTGCTTGCCGGCCGCCCCGACCTGCAGGTCGTGGACATCCGCGGCAACGTCGAGACGCGGCTGCGCAAGCTCGCCGAGCGGCATCTGGCCGGCACCGTGCTGGCGGCGGCGGGCCTGGGCCGTCTGGGGCTGCAGGGGCTGGCTTCCTTTCGCTTTTCCCTGGACGAGATGCTGCCGGCCGTGGGCCAAGGCGCCCTGGCGCTCGAAGGCCGCGCCGACGACGCCCGAGTGCGCGAGCTCGTCGGGGCGCTCGATCATCGCGCGACGGCCCTGGCCGTGCGCGCCGAGCGTGCCCTGATGCAGGCCCTGCAAGGTGGCTGCCAGGTGCCCATCGGCGCGCTCGGCGAACTAGGCCGCGATGGTGCGCAGCGCGGGGCCTGCGAGGCGGACCGCGCCTGCGCAGTGGAGGCGGCCGGCGAACGCGATGCGTTGCGGCTGCGCGCCTTCGTCGGCTCGCTCGACGGCCGCGATACTGTGGTCGACGAGCTCGCGGGCCCGGCGAGCGAGCCGGAGGCTTTGGGATGCGCGCTCGCCGGGCGTCTGCTCGCGGCCGGCGGCGAGCGCATCCTCGCGCGAGTGCGCGATGGTGGCTGAGCCGCCGGCCAAGCCGCTCACGGGCTGCGTCGTGGTGATCACCCGGCCGCGGGCCCAAGCGGCCGCGCTGGCCGATCCTCTGTCTGCGCTCGGCGCTGAGGTGCTCGTGGCGCCCACGATCCGCATCGCGCCCACAGTCCTCAACGATCAGATCAGGGCTGCCGTGCGCACCGTGGGGCAGTACGACCTGGTCGTGTTCACGAGCGCCAACGCCGTGCGGGAGTTCGTCGCGCGCCTGCTCGAGTGCGGCGGCACCGCGCGTTTGCTCAGCGACGCGCTGGTGGTGGTCGTCGGTCCGGCCACCGCGGCGGCGGCGCGCGCGGCCGGCATGGAGCCGGCCCTGATGGCGCAGGAGTTCGCCGCCGAGGGCCTGCTCGCTGCCTTGGACGAGCGCGACGTGACGCTGGCGGGAGCCCGCGTGCTGCTGCCACGCGCCGCCGAGGCGCGCGATGTGTTGCCCGAGACGCTGCGTGCCCGCGGCGCCACCGTCGATGTGCTCACCGTCTACGAGACGCAGCCCGCGCCGGCACTGGCGGTGTCGGCGGCACGCCTCGAGGCGGCCGACGTCATCACCTTCACTTCGGCATCGGCCGCACGCGGTTTCGCGGAGCTGATGGGTGATGACCCGACGGGTGCCGGGCGACCGCTCGCCGCACGGCTGGCCGGTACCCGCCTGTGCTCCATCGGTCCGCAGACGAGCGCCGCACTGGTGGAGCTCGGCCTGCGGGTAGCCATGGAGGCCGAGCCGCACACGAGCGACGGTCTGGTGCGGGTGATCGTCGCCTTTGCCGCCCCGGACTGAGCCGTCGCGGGCCGGCGCTCGGCTGCGGCGGCCAGTATTGCATCACCACGACTTCGGTCCTAAGGTGCTCGCATGCGCATCGTGTGCTTCTACAGCGACTACGGATACGGCGACGACTTTGCCGGTGTTTGCCGCGCCGTGATGAAGCGCATCACGCCGGCTCTGGAGATCATCGACGTCACGCACGGCATCGCGCGCCAGGATGTGCGCGGCGCCGCCTTCGTGCTGCGCAACACGCTGCGCTACATGCCTGACCACGCCGTGCACCTGGCGGTCGTCGACCCCGGCGTGGGCGGCACGCGTGCGGCGGTCGCCCTGCGTAGCGCCGGCGATCGCCTCTTCATCGGGCCAGACAACGGCCTGCTCATGCTGGCGGCCGAGGCCGACGGCGGCGTGGCCGAGGCGCGCGAGCTCACCAACAGCGAGCTGTGGCTGAGCCCGCTCTCGGCCACCTTCCACGGTCGCGACCTGTTCGCGCCGGTAGCGGCTCGGCTGGCCTCCGGGTTGTCGTTGGACGTGGTCGGCGACGTGCGCGACCCGGCCTCACTGGTGCGCCTCAGCACCCCGGCGCCCAAGAAGACCCGCCACGGTCTGAGCGCGGTGGCCGTGCTCATCGACCGCTTCGGCAACGTGGCCCTGAATCTCAATGCCGCGCAGCTCGAGGAAGCGCGCTTGGGAGAGCGTCTCGAGGTGGTCTGCAAGGACGAGAGCTACGTGGCTCAGGTGGCGCGCTCGTTCTCCTCGGTGCGGCGCAGCGACATCGTGGTGCTCGTCGACAGCTACGGGCAGGTGGCACTGGCCGTCAACGCCGGCTCAGCCGAGGAAGTGCTCTCGCTGGCGCTGGGCGATCTGGTGGAGCTGCGCCGGGTGCGGCACCGCTGAGACGCCGCCGCCACGGTCCGCGCGCGCTACAGGCTCGCTCGCATGTGGAGGCGAGCGTCTGCTGTCTTGCATCGCCCGCTGCGACCGGCTATGATACGCCCTCGCGTGTTCAGGCACCCTGCGAAGTGAGCTCATGAAGACCTACGTCGCCAAACCCGCAACGATCGATAAGAAGTGGTACGTAGTCGACGCGTCCGGCAAGACGCTCGGCCGGCTTTCCACGGTCATCGCCGACGCGCTGCGTGGCAAGCGCAAGCCTATCTACACACCCAACATCGACACCGGCGATTTCGTCGTCGTCGTCAACGCGGAGAAGGTCGTCGTCACCGGTCGCAAGGCCGAGCAGAAGATGTACTACCGTCACTCCGGCTATCCGGGTGGCATCAAGAGCGAGTCGTTCGCCAGGCTCATCGGCCGGCGTCCCGAGGAGGTTCTGCGGCGCGCCGTCAAGGGCATGCTGCCGCACAACAAGCTCGGGGCTGCGCAACTGCGCAAGCTCAAGATCTACGCCGGCACGGAGCATCCCCACGAAGCGCAGCACCCTGAGGTGCTCGAGGTCAAGGAGTAGCGGTTTGGCAGCAGTCACCTACGCGGCTACCGGCAAGCGCAAGACCAGTGTGGCGCGCGTCATCATCACACCCGGTGTGGGTCGTGTCCTCATCAACGGCCGCGAGCTGGAAGACTTCTTCGGTCGCCGGGTGCTGCAGACCATCGCTCTCATGCCCTTCGAGGCGACGCACACCAAGGGCAAGTTCGACGTCAAGGTGAACGTGTACGGCGGCGGCGTGGCCGGTCAGGCGGGCGCCATCCGCCACGGTATCGCGCGCGCCCTGTGCCTCGCCGACGAGACGCTGCGTCAACCCCTCAAGCGGGCCGGATTCCTCACCCGTGACTCGCGCGTGGTCGAGCGCAAGAAGGCCGGCCTCAAGGGTGCCCGCAAGCGCCCGCAGTTCTCCAAGCGCTAGCCCTTCCGAGTATCTCCGCAGGTCTGCTGCGCGTTGTCGCGTGCCAGGCCGGGGCATAGCATAGGCCGGCAGCCGAGCCGGGAGGGGGGGCACCATAGGCAAGCTCTTTGGCACAGACGGCATCCGTGGCGTGGCCGGCGACTTGCTCACGGCGGAGTTCGCCGTCCAGGTGGGCCGTGCCGCCGCCGCCGTGCTGGCCCAGCATCGCGGCGAGCATCCCCTCTTCGTGATCGGACGCGACACACGCCTCAGCGGCCCCATGCTCGAAGCGGCGCTCGTGGCCGGCATCACCAGCGGCGGCGGCCGCGTAGAGATAGCCGGCGTGATCCCCACGCCGGGGCTGGCCGCGCTGGTGCTCAAGCGCGGCGCCGACGCCGGCGTGGTCGTCTCTGCCTCGCACAACCCGTTCGCCGACAACGGCATCAAGGTCTTCAGCCACGAGGGCCTGAAGCTTTCGGACGAGGAGGAGGCCGAGATCGAGGCGCACATCGCGCGCCGCGACCTGGCCACGGCCACCGGCGCCGGCTTCGGCACGGCCGAGCACCTCGAAGGCGCCGTGGAGAGCTACGTCGAGGACGTGGTGGCGCGCATCCCGGTGGACCTCTCAGGCCTGCGCATCGTCCTCGACTGCGCTCACGGCGCCATGTATCGCGCGGCGCCCCTGGCTCTTGCCGGGTCGGGCGCCGCCGTGACGACGCTCTGCGCGGCCCCCAACGGCTGCAATATCAACGACGGCTGCGGGTCGACCGACCTGGCCGCGCTGCAAGAGCTGGTGCGCGGCGACGGCTTTGACCTGGGCTTGGCCTTTGACGGCGACGGCGACCGCGTGCTGGCCGTCGACGCGCACGGTGAGCTCGTAGACGGCGACTTCATCATCGCCATCCTGGCGCGTCATCTCAAGGCGCGCGGCTTGCTGCGTCACGACGTGGTGGTCACCACCGTCATGACCAATCTCGGCTTTCACCTGGCCATGCGTCGCGAAGGCATCGACGTAGTGACCACCGACGTCGGCGACCGCTACGTGGTCGCCGAGATGCTCAAGGGTGACTACGTGCTCGGCGGCGAGCAGTCGGGGCACATCATCGACCGCGACATCGCGACCACCGGCGACGGCCTGGTGACGGCGCTCCTGCTGCTCCGCGCTCTGCGCGACATGGGCGTGCCGCTACACGAGGCGGCGACGGTGATGGAGCGCCTGCCGCAGGTGCTCGTCAACGTGCCGGTGCGCGACAAGTCGGGTCTCGAGCACGCCGCGGCTCTGTGGGCGGCGGTCGAGGACGAGAGCACACGGTTGGGGAGCAGCGGCCGGGTGCTGGTGCGGCCTTCGGGCACCGAGTCGCTGGTGCGCGTCATGTGTGAGGCGCCTACGCACGAGCAGTGTGACGACGCCTGTGGACGTCTCTGCGCGGTGATCAACGAGGAACTCGGTTAGAATAGTCGATAGACGCAGGTCGATGGCAAGGAGGCACGAAGGAGTCAGACGAACGGCAGGAGCGATACGCAGGCCTGCACTGTAGTCAAGAGCGCCAGACCCGCCGTGAGGCGGCGGGTGACGAGGGGGAGGTTCATCGAAGTCTTCGGCGGGTGCCTCCCGGCCCGGCACGGTCGTTATCGAGCCGACAAACCCCGGTGGCAACACCGGACACAAAACGGCTCGAAGGTGCCATTCTCGGCCTGTCCGCCCTCTGCCCCGAACGAAGCGAGGTAGTATGTGCGGCATCGTCGGTTACGCTGGGAAACGACCCGGCAAACCCATCATTCTCGAGGGTCTGCGGCGGCTTGAATACCGCGGCTACGACTCGGCGGGCATCGTCCTGATGGAGGATGACGGTCTGGTAACCGTGCGCGCGGTGGGCAATCTCGACGCCCTGGTGGCCGCCGCGGGCGGCGATTCGTCGCTGGCTTGCGTGGGCCTCGGTCATACGCGCTGGGCCACCCACGGGCGCCCGTCACACGCCAACGCCCACCCGCATGACGACTGTACCGGCCGCGTCTCGATCGTCCTCAACGGCATCATCGAGAACTACAAGGCGCTGCGCGACGAGCTCGGCGCCAGAGGCCATGAGTTCAAGTCAGAGACCGACGCCGAGGTGGTCGTGCACCTGCTGGAGGAGAACCTGGACCACGGTCTGGCGGCGGCGGTGCACGCTGCCGTTGCTCGCCTGGAGGGCCACTGGGCCTTCTGTGCCGTCTCGGCCGACGAGCCCGGTCTGGTGGTCGGCACGCGCCACGAGGCGCCGCTGGTAGTGGGCTACGGCGACGGCGAGACCTTCATCGCCTCCGCCATCCCCGCCTTTCTCGGTCATACGCGGCTGGTGACGGTGCTCGAGGACGGCGACGTGGTCAGCGTCACCGCCGACGGCGCCCAGTTCGCGGCCGCCGACGGGCGCCCCGCAGAGCGCGAGACGACGGAAGTGCAGTGGGACGCCGAGGCGGCCGAAAAGGGCGGCTACGAGACCTTCATGCTCAAGGAGATCTACGAGCAGCCGGCCGCCATAGGCGACACGCTCGCCGGCCGGCTGCGCGACGACGGCTCCGTCGACCTCTCCGAGACGGGGCTGGGCGACGATCTGCTGCGCCGCTTGCGGCGCGTCTTCATCGTCGCCTGCGGCACGTCGTATCACGCCGGCCTGGTGGCCGCCTACGCGCTCGAGGAGCTGGCTCGCGTGCCGGTGCAGATCGACGTCGCCAGCGAGTTCCGCTATCGCGACCCGGTGCTCGATGCCGAGACGCTCGTCATCGGCATCACGCAGTCGGGTGAGACTACCGATACGCTGGCCGCCATGCGTCTGGCGCGCCAGGCCGGTTCGCCGGTGTTGGCGCTCACCAACATCATGGGCAGCCAGGCGACGCGTGACGCCGATGCCGTGCTCTTCACGCGCGCCGGTCTGGAGATCGGAGTGGCGGCCACCAAGACGCACGTCGCCCAGATGGCCGCCCTGCTGCTCTTCACCCTCGACATGGCCCGCGCCCGTGGCACCATGACCGACGACGAACGGCTGCAACTCGGCCGCGAGCTGTGCCAGATGCCGGCCCTGGTGCAGGAGTACCTCGACGGCCATACGGGCATCGAGGACATCGCCCGGCACTATCGTGACGAGCGCTTCTTCCTCTATCTGGGCCGCAACATGGGCTTTGCCGTGTGCCTCGAGGGGGCGCTCAAGCTGAAGGAGATCAGCTACATCCCCACGGAGGCCTATGCCGCCGGCGAGATGAAGCACGGGCCCATCGCCTTGCTCGACACCGGCTCGCCGGTGGTCGTGGTCGCCAACGACAGTCATGTGTTCCCCAAGCTGGTCTCCAACATCGAGGAGGTGCGCGCCCGGGGCGCCGACGTCATCGCCGTTGCCAGTGAGGGCAACGAGGCGATCTACGAGATGGCGACCGAGGTGCTGCTCGTGCCGCGCTGCAACTCGCTCCTGGCGCCGCTGGTGACCGTGGTGCCGCTCCAGCTTCTGGCCTACCACATCGCGCGGCTCAAGGGTCTCAACGTCGACCAGCCGCGCAACCTGGCCAAGACGGTGACGGTAGAGTGACGCCGGGGCTGGCAGGCGTGGGCGTGGACGCGGTGGAGGTCGCGCGTCTGCGCGCCCTGCTCACCCGGCTACCGGCCGCCTACGAGCGTCTTTTCAGCGAGCAGGAGCGCAGCTACTGCGCGCGTTTCGCCGACCCGTATCCGCGCTACGCGGCACGCTTCGCGGCCAAGGAGGCCGTGGGCAAGGCGCTGGGCATCGGCATCATCGGGTTCCGTTGGCGCGATATCGAGGTACTCTCCGGGGGCAAGCCGCTCGCTGCCCTGAACGGCAGGGTGGCCGAGATCGCGCGCGAGCTGGGCGTGTCGCGCGTCGAGCTCTCGTTGAGTCACACCATGGAGATGGCGTACGCCGTGGCGGCCGCCGTGAAGGAGGGTGACGATGGATGAATCGTTGCTGATGGGCCTGTATGCGGCCGCTTCCATGCGCGCCGTCGACGCGGCCGCCATCGACGGCCTGGGCATTCCCGGCGGGCACCTGATGGAGCGTGCCGGCGCGGCGGTGGCGGACGAGATCCTCGAGCGCTTCGACCCCGAGTCCGTGGTCGTCTACGCCGGCAAGGGAAACAACGGCGGCGACGGCTTCGTCGTCGCTCGTGAGCTCTTCAACGCCGGCTGCGACGTGGTCGTCTATGCCATCGCCGGCCGCGCCGGCTACAAAGGCGACGCCCTCCTCAACCTGAAGATCCTCGACCAAATGGGTGTAGAGGTGCGCGAAGGTATCGGTGAGGACGACGACCTCACCTTGGAGCTGGCCGACGTGGTGGTGGACGCTATCTTCGGCACCGGCTTCACGGGAGCCGCCAAGGGCGTGGAGGCCGCCGCCATCGAGCGCATCGACCAGGCCGCCGCCGTAGTGAGCATCGACATCGCCAGCGGCGTCGGCGCGAGCACCGGCACGGTGCACGGGCCGGTGGTGGAGGCCGACCTCACCGTAGCTCTGCACGCGGCCAAGGTCGGCCACTTCGTCACGCCCGGCGGAGCGTTCTCCGGTGAGGTCGTGATCGCCCCCATCGGCATCCCGCCGATCTGTGACCGCGAGCCGGAGGCCTGGCTGCTCACGGCCGCCGCCGTGGCGGACCTCATCCGGCCGAAAGGCAGCCTGGACCACAAGCGGTCGGTAGGCACGGTCACGGTCGTCGGCGGCTCGCGCGGCATGACCGGAGCCGCCAACCTGACCGCCATGGCGGCTCTGCGCGCCGGCGCGGGCACGGTGCACTGCCTGCAGCCTCTGGGCATCGCCGGCCCGTCGCCCTTCGTCGAGGTCATCACCGTGCCCGTGCCCGGCGACGACCGGTTCGCCGCCGCGAGTCTGGCGGCGGTGAAGGAGGAGGCGGCCCGCTTCAGGGCCATGGCCGTCGGCCCCGGCCTGGGTCGCGCCGCCGACACGCAGAAGTTCGTTCGCTCGCTGCTCGCCGAAGACGTGCCGCTGCTGATCGACGCCGACGGCCTCTACGCCCTCGGCGACAAGCCCGAGCTCTTGGCCGGCCGCGGCGTCCCGACGGTGCTCACGCCTCACGAAGGCGAGCTCGGCCGCCTGCTCGGCCTGCCGGCCGAGGAGGTGGCGGCCGGGCGTCTCGAGTGCGTGCGGTCGGCGGCCAAGCGCGGTGACGTCACCGTCGTGCTCAAGGGCGAGGCCAGCATCGTCGCCGACCCGTCGGGAGCGGCCTACGTCATCCCGACCGGCAATCCCGGCCTGGCCACGCCCGGCACCGGCGACGTGCTGAGCGGCGTCATCGTGGCCCAGCTCGCCAAGGGTCTACCGGCGACCGAGGCGGCCTGTCTGGGCGGCTACGTGCACGGCCTGGCCGCCGACCTCGCGGTCGCCACCAGGACGAGCACCGAGGGCCTGATCGCCAGCGACCTGTTCGACTTTCTGCCGCTGGCGGTCGAGCGGCTGCTGCTGGGCGAGGACGACGACGGGCACGACGACGAGCATTCCCATGACCACGACTGATCGGGACGGTGAGCAGGTGGACCACGACGACAGAGACGCCTCAGGCCCGGGTGCGGAAGCAGACCAGGGTGCGGAAGCAGACCAGGCTTCGAGCGCGGACCAGGCTTCGAGCGCGGACCAGGGCACGGACGCAGGCCAGGGCCCGGACGCAGACCGGGACACGGACGCGGACCGGGGCTCCGACGACCGGCGCGTGGTCGACATCATGGAACGCGACGTGGTGACCATCGGCCCCGACGCCACCGTTCACGACCTGGTGCTGCTGCTCCAGGAGAAGGACCTGGGCGGCGTGCCGGTGGTCGAGGGCGACGGCCGGCTGGTCGGCATCGTCACCGAAGGCGACCTCGTGATCGAAGACGCCGACGTGCGCCTGCCGCACTACTTCGGGCTGTTCGGCAATCTCGTCTACCTGGGCGGTCAGAAGAAGTTCGAGGAGCGCCTCAACAAGATGGTGGGCAACTTGGTGCGCGACGTGATGACCGCGGAGGTCGTCACCGTTACCGCCGACGAACCCGTGCGCAGGGCGGCCAACATCATGGTCGACAAGAAGGTCAACCGCGTGCCCGTGGTCGACGGCAAGGGCCGGCTGATCGGCATCGTCGCGCGCCACGACATCATCCGCATGATGGGGCTTTAGGTGCTCGACGACCGCCAGCGCGCGCTGGCGACCGTCGACCTCTCGGCGGTGCGCCACAACGTCGCCCATCTGGTCTCTCTGCTGCCGGCCGGCACTGCGCTGTGCGCGGTGGTCAAGGCCAACGGCTACGGTCACGGCGCCGTGCCGGTCGCCCGGGCGGCGCTGCAGGCCGGCGCCTCGTGGCTGGGCGTGGCCACCGTCGCCGAGGTCGAGGAGCTGCGCGAGGCCGCCGTCACGGCGCCGGTCCTGATCTTCGGTCCGCTGACCGGCGCCGAGGTCGCGCGCGCCGCCAGGGCGCGCGCCGAGGTCGCAGTGTGGTCCGAGGCGTTTCTCGCCGAGGCGCTGCGGGCCGGCGCGCGGGTGCACGTGAAGTTCAACTCCGGCATGGGCCGGCTCGGTGTCGACGAGGGCGCGGCGGCGGCGCTCTGCGCCGCCGCCGCGCCCTCGTCGGCCCTCGCCGGCCTGATGAGCCACTTCGCCACCGCCGACGAAGACGATCCCGCGTTCTTCATGAGCCAGCTCGGGCGCTTCACGGCGCTCGCCGGGCAGCTCAAG
>PMKX01000180.1 GCA_003158705.1 Actinomycetota bacterium | reverse complement strand
GCGCAGCGACAGAAAGCCCAGGCCCACGGTGGCCACGATCGCGCCCAGCGCCTGAAACCAGCCCGGCGAGCGCCGCGCCACCGCCCAGTACAGAAACGGCACCATGGCCACGCTGAGTCCGGTGATGAAGCCCGACTTGCCGGGCGTGGTGTACTGCAGGCCGATCGTCTGCGCCGTGAAGGCGATGAATAGCAGCGTCCCCAGCAAGGCGCCGAACAGCCAGTCGCGCGGCTTGCTCTGCGTCACGCTGCGCGGCATCACCGCCACCAGCAGCACCACCGCCACCACGTGGCGCAGCATCAGATACAGCATGGGCGCCATGGTGTCCACGGCCGACTTGATGACGATGAAGTTGAAGCCCCAGCCGATGGCCACCGTGAGCAGGGCGCCGTCGGCCAGAAGCGTCTGGCGCCGGCTGCGGGCTGGCGGTGTCGGCGTCACGGGCTAGGCGCAGTAGCCGCCGTCGACCAGCCACGAGACGCCGCTGACGAAGGCGGCCTCGTCGGAGGCCAGAAAGGCGACCACGCCGGCCACCTCCCGCGGCTGGCCGATGCGCCCCAGCGGGTAGCCGTCGGCCTGCCAGGAGGCGTAGGCCTCCGGGTCGGGCGAGTCGGCGATGGCCTTGTCGAGCATCGGCGTGGCGATGATGCCCGGCGAGACGGCGACCACGCGGATGCCGTCCGTGCCGTGGTCGCGCGCCAGCGAGCGCACCACGTTGATGAGGCCGGCCTTGGCGGCGGCGTAGGCGGCCGCCCCCGGCTCGCCGTGGTGGCCGGAGTCGCTGGCGATGTGCACGAGCACGCCGCTGCCCTGAGGCACCATGTGTGCCAGCGCGGCTTGGCTGACGAAGAAGGCGCCCTTGAGGCAGGTGTCGAGGCAGTCGTCCCAGTCGGCCTCGGTCATCTCCAGGGTAGGCTTCTCCACCCAGATGCCGGCGCTGCCGACGAGGATGTCGAGACGGCCGAAGCGGGCCACTGCCTCTTCCACCATTTTCGTGCAGTCGGCGACCCGGCGCACGTCGCCAGTGACTACAGCGACGCGCTCGCCGCCGCCGGCACTCGCGGCGGCGGCGCTCGCGGCCACGGCCTGGCACTTGGCCTCGTCGCGGCCGCAGACCATGACGCGGCAGCCTTCGGCCAGCAGGCGGTGCACACACGCCTCGCCGATGCCCGACGAGCCTCCGGTCACCAAGGCGACCTTGTCCGTTAGGCCGAGCACGGGGACCTCCTCTGCGGCGGGTGACGGGCTCGCCGCCGACGCCTGCGGCACGGCGAGCCCAACCGGCCTCATCAGCTTATACCGTCGGCCGCCGCGGCTCACGCAGGGTCGGCCGCCGCGGCTCACGTAGCGTCGGCCGCGGCTCACGCAGGGTCGGCCGCCGCGGCTCACGTAGCGTCGGCCGCGGCTCCCACTTCTCCGCCGTCGTTGCGTCTGCTATAAGAGGTACACGGCCACGAACCGGGAGAGCCTCATGAGCGACCATGCCACCAAGATCCGTGTGATCAAGCCCCAGGACATCACCTGGGAAGCGGCGATGCGCTACCCGGAGGAGACCGACCCCGCCGGCCAGGAGTTCACCGCCACTCAGTCGATGGACGACAAGTTCAGCACCGGCCTGTGGCAGCGCGACGTGCAGCGCCGGCACTTCGAGCGTCCGCACCACGAGATCGCCTTCATCATCGAGGGCGAGGTGGAGGTCACCGACGACGACGGCAACGTGGTCACCGCCGGCCCGGGCGACATCCTCATCACGCCCAAGGGCAGCAAGGGCTACTGGAAGAGCCTCAAGCCCGTGAAGAAGTTCTGGGCCATCTATGAGGAGGCCACCGAGCTCAACTCCTACCTCGGCCCAGGCGCATTCTGAGCGCCTCGCGCGCCGTCTGAGCGCCTAGCCGCGCTTTCTGAGCGTGTGGTGCGCCGTCTGAGCGCCTGGCGTGCCCTCGGAGCCGCTAGCGCACACGCACGTGGAAGGTGTCCACGCCGCGGGCACCGTCGGAGTCGCGCACCGTCACGGTCACCGTGTACCTGCGGCTGGGGCGCCGCGAGTAGAGGTGGCGCAGCACAAACGTCTTGTCGGCTCCCAACACGAGCTTCTGCAGCGGCGAGCCGTCGCCCCAGCGCACCCAGCCGCGCCAGGTCTCGGCGCCGGGGTCGGTGAACGACGCGGCGCGCGCGAACATCGTGCCGGGGCTCAGGGTCATATCGGCCCCGGCACTCACCACCGGCGCCACCTCGCGCACCCTCACCGGTAGTTGCGCGGAGCCCGTGAGGCCGGCGTCGCCGGTGATCGAGATGACTACCGTGAAGTGGCCGTCGCGGACGTACGCGTGCGCCAAGGTGAAGTGCTTGTCGGCGGTCAGTGAGAGCGGCTGTGAGCCCGACCCGTCGCCGTAGTCGACGGTCGCCGTCCAGCCGCTCGAGCGTGTGTCGCTGAACGAGCCTTGCCGGTTCAGGGCGGCGCCCTCGCGCAGTCGCACGGCGCCGCCCGCCTGCACGGTCAACCTGCCCGGTCCCATGCTGCTGGTGTCGACCACCTCGAAGTCACTGCCTTTGACCTCGTCCAGCGCGTGCAGCTCCTCGTCGTTCCAGCGCGGGTCGTGCGTGCCTGAGATGAACCAGTTGGAGCCGTTGTCGGCCACGATCATGCCGTAGGTCTTGAGCGCCNNTTGAGCGCCTGCAGGATCACCCGCTCAGTGGGCGGGAAGCCGCTGATGTCGTAGCCGGCCTTCAGGCGCAGCCGCAAACCCATCGGCGGCAGGTTCGGGTCCGTAGAGTCGCTGGCGTAGTGCGTCGCCGGGTAGACGTAGGCCGCCTGTGTCTGCTCCACGGTGAAGCGCAGAGCATGGTCGATGGCGCCCGCCTGCACCTCGTCATAGCGCACCAGACCGGGCAGGATGGGCAGCCCAGCCGCGTCGGCCGAGGTCCAGCCGTCGGGGCGCAGGGCGTTGGACGTGAGGTCAAAGATAGCTCCCGAGCCGGCCTCCCAGTGGTCGCCCACCTTGTGGGCGTCGTACACCTCGTAGAGCAGGTGGTGGTCCTCGTCCAACACGATGACATGGCGGTCGCCGCCGGCGTCGGGGCCGCCCTGGATGGGCACGTCGGGAGGGATCGGGTACGGCCCGGGGTCGCTCTCGTCCGGGTAGTAGAAGGAGATGGGCACCTTCGGCTGCGTCCCCGCGACGATCGCGTACGGGATGCCGATCGGGCCTCCGTCCCAGTCGGTGCCGAAGTCGGGGTGCAGGCCCACGTCAGCGCCGATGCTGGCGATGTAGGCGTTGGAGTTCGGGTCCACGGGATAGTGCGAGATGTCGGTGTTCCAAGCGTTGTCAGGCGGAAAGAGCGGGATGGTGATGGGCGGCGGGGGAACTTCAGCTCGCGCCAGTGGCGCCCAGAGCCAGCCACAGAGCAGAAGGAGAGCGAGCGAGAGCGCCAGGGCGACCAACACAAGTCGCACTTGGGGGACTCGCCCAGGCACACAGTACACCCGCGAACGGACCGGCTCCGACACCCCTGCAGCCTCCTGCCATGGCAGTGCCCGGGGCCGCTCCTCTGGCTGCGAACTGAGGAGATGGCGACCATGGGTCGCGGCCCCGGGCTACCACAGCTGGCGACGCTTGTGCCCTGTGCCCCGTACTTACGCACTGGGCGCCAGGGGATGCGCGTCACCTGAGCTAGCTGGTAAAGCCGGGGCGGCCGCCGCTCCACTTCCACATCTGAGCCACGCGCGCTTGCGACGACCGCCCCTTGCCCTTCTCTTATCGGCCGCGGCATGGCGCCACGTGAGCACTAGGTGTTGACCATCTTGTGTAGGCCGAGCGACCGCTGGTGGTAGCATCGCCTCGTGACCTCAAGCGGCGACACAGGCCCCGCCCCGGGCCCCTCCACTCTGGCCCGCGTGCGCCTGCTCGACCGCACTGTGCTCTCGCTGGGCGCGGTCAGCTTTGTCGCCGACTTGAGCTCGGAGCTCGTCTATCCGATCTTCCCGCTGTTCATCACGGTGGTGCTCGGTGCACCCGTGGCGGTGCTCGGTCTCATCGAGGGCCTAGCCGAGGCGACGGCGAGCCTGACCCGGTACCCCTTCGGGCGCTGGTCCGACACGTCCACCAAGCGCAAGCCGTTCGTTCTCTTCGGCTACGGTCTGAGCGCCCTGGGCAAGCTGCTCCTGGCTCTGGCGCTCGTGTGGCCGGTCGGCCTGGCCGCGCGCTTCGTCGACCGCGCCGGCAAGGGCATGCGCACGGCCCCGCGCGACGCGCTCCTGGCCGCTCGGGTCCACGACCGCGATCGCGGCCTCGCCTTTGGACTTCACCGCTCGCTGGACACCCTGGGCGCCGTCTTGGGACCGCTGGTCGCGCTGCTCCTGCTGCACGTGGGCATGTCATATCGCTGGATCTTCGCCGTGGCCGTCATCCCGGGTGTGATCAGTGTGCTGGTGATCGTGAAGTACGTGCGCGAGCAGGCGCCCCAGTCGTCTGCTCGCGCACGTGCCGGCCTGCGCCTGCCACACTCGCCGGCTTTTCGCTGGCTGCTCGTCGGCTCGCTCATCTTCGCGGCCGGCAACTCCACCAACACCTTCATCCTGCTCAAGGCCAGCTCGGTCGGTTTCGGCTACACCGGGGTGATCCTGGTCTATGTGCTCTACAACCTCACCTACGCCGGCGGCTCGCTGCCCTTCGGCAGCCTCTCGGACCGCATCGGGCAGTTCCCGGTCGTGATCGGCGGCTTCGTCGTGTTCGCGCTCGTATACGCCGGGTTCGCCGCGGCCAAGAGCGCCGCCCTGGTGGCCGTGCTTTTCGCCGCCTACGGCGTCTACATCGCCGCCACCGAGGGCACCAGCAAGGCGCTCATCAGCCGCGCGGCGCCCGACCAGGAGCGCGCCTCGGCCATGGGCTTCTACGACACCGCCGTGGGCGTGGCCACCTTCGTCGCCAGCACACTCGGCGGCGTCTTGTGGAGCACCGTCGGCCCCTGGGCCACGTTCGCCTACGGGGCCGCCTGCGCCGCCGCAGCCGCCGCAGTGATGCTAGCGGCGCGCGGCGTGGTGGCCCGCGCCGGCGCGAACGGCTCTCGCGCCTGACCGCAGCCGACGTGTAGGATGGCGTCGACGGCAAGGGGCCCGCGTCGCCGTGGGAGAAGGAGGGAGTCGTGGCTACAGTCTGTTCGTCTTGCGGTACCACCAATGCCGACGAGGCGCAGTTCTGCGCCTCCTGCGGCAGCACCTTGGCGGCCCCGTCGTGTGCCGCCTGTGGCACCGCGCTGCCGCCTGAATCCGAGTTCTGCGCCTCGTGCGGCGCGCCGGTGAGCTCCGAGCCGGCAGAGCCGGCGCCGGCCACTCCGGCGGCAGAGGCTGCCGCAGCGCCGCTTCCTGACGCGCCGCCCGAACAGGCCGCCGCACTGCCTCCTGACGCACCGCCTCCGGCGCCAGCGGCGGCCACTCCGCCGCCACCGCTCTCTCCGGCGCAGGCTTTCGCGCCACCGCCGCCACCGCCGCCACCGCCGCCGCCCGCACCACCGGTGGCGGCCGGCACGCCGCCGAACCGCCGCAAGATGTGGCTCATCGTGGCCATCGCTGTGCTGGTGGTAGCGGCCGTGGCCGTGGCGGCTTACTTTCTCTTCATCCGCGACAGCGGCGACAAGACGGTCGCCAAACCCACGCCCACGCCTACGCTGGTGTCCTCGCCCGGCGCCACGACCACAGCCACGGCCGGCCCGTCGCCCAGCGCCTCTCCCTCGGGCACACCCGTGCTGGCCTTCGTCTCCGGGCGGAAGTCCGACGGCATCTCGCTGGCGAACACGGACGGCACCGTCGCCCAGCTCGTGCCCAGTACCGGGAGCGCCATCACTTCCCCGGAATGGTCGCCCGGCGGCCGCTACCTCGCCTACATCCAGGGCCCCTATGAGACGGCCCAGCTCTACGTATACGACGCGACGACGCAGCGCAGCGCGCCCTTCTCGTTCGGCGGCAGCCCGCCGGCGGCGGTCGAGTCCTTCGCCTGGACCGGCCCCGCACAGCTCGTGGCGGCCGGCTTCACGCAGCGTCCGCGCAGGTTCACCGAGAACGCCGTCCTGTGGAGCTGCAACGTGTTCTTGGGCACGGCGACGACGCTCAAGGACTCGTCCGGCGCGGTCGTCACGGGCCGCGATATCTCCGCGGCCGCCGGCAAGCTCGTCTTCGATGTCTACACGGACCGCTATCGCGAGGGCCCGTACTCGGTGCAGGTCACCGCGAACCTGCGGCTCCTCGACCTGCAGAGCGGCATGGTGCAGACCATCGCCTCGCACAGCGAGCTCGAGGGCTACGAGTTCGACTATCAGGAGCCCCTCCTCTCGCCCGACGGCAGCGCCGTGATGTTCTCCAGCACCGGCACCGACGTGAGCGTGACCTACGAGATCCTGGGCACCGACGGCAGCGTCATCATGGCACCCAAGCATCTGCTCTTCCCGAGCCGCTACTCGTGGAACCCCGCCCGCCCCACGCAGATCGCCTTCGCCGGCCGCCGCCAGGAGAACGGCCCCACCTTCATCTTCAGGTATGACACCGCCTCGGGCGGAGGCCCCAAGGTGATCGCGAACATCAGCGGGCAAATCCTCATGGACATTGCCTGGTCGCCCGACGGCAAGACCGTCGCC
>PMKX01000064.1 GCA_003158705.1 Actinomycetota bacterium | reverse complement strand
CCGCGGTTGAGCTCGGCGATGGAGGCCACGTAGAAGATGAGCAGGGTGAACGGCATGTAGAACGCCAGCCACTTATAGCCGGCCTGCAAAGCGACCACGGCGTTCAGGCTGAGTGAGCCGACCGCCATGGCGACTACGAGGACAGCCAGGATCATGGGGATCTCGTAGGAGACCATCTGGGCGGCGGCGCGCAGAGCGCCGACCAGGGCGTACTTGTTGTGCGAAGCCCAGCCACCGATGAGGATGCTGAGCACGGTGAAGCCGGTCACGGCGATGATGTAGATGAGCCCGACGTTCAGGTTCTGGCCCACCCAACCCTTGGTGTACGGGATCACGAGCTGGACGGAGACGGCGCCGATCATCACCATGATGGGCGCCAGCGTGAAGACCACCTTGTCGACCTGAGCCGGCGCGAAGTCCTCCTTGCCCATCATCTTGAAGGCGTCGGCGACGCTCTGCAGCGCGCCTTGCCAGCCGGTGCGGTTGGGGCCCAGGCGGTCCGTCATGAAGGCCAGGGTGCGGCGCTCGAAGAGTATGTTCACGAGCGCCGCCACGAACACCACCATGTAGGCGATGACGATGGCGACCACGCAGCGCAGGATGGCGAGGAAGATGTGCATCAGCGGTCGATGCCTCCCAGGACTAGATCCATGCTCCCCGAGATGGCCACCGCGTCGGCGATCTTGTTGCCGCTGAGCAGCTTGGGGAAGATCTGCAGATTGATGAAGCACGGGTCGCGATACTTGAGCCTGTACGGGTAGCGTGACCCGTCGCTGACGATGTAGGTGCCGTACTCGCCGCGCGGGTTCTCCTGGGCGGTGTAGACGGCACCTGGCGGCGGCGTGATGACGTACGGCGGCTTGAGCGAGCCCACCTGCACGGGACCCTTGGGCAGCATGTCGAGACACTGCAAGATGATGGCGCGCGACTGCTTCATCTCTTCGATGCGCACCTTGTACCGGTCGTACACGTCGCCGTGCTGGCCAAGGCACAGGTCGAAGTCGAGCTCCGGGTACACCGAGTAGGGCCGCGTGCGGCGCAAGTCGTGGGCCACTCCGGAGGCGCGAGCATTGGGGCCGGTGATGGCGTAATCGACCACATCCTGCTGGCTGATGACGCCCTTGCCGAGGCAGCGCTGCAGGAAGATCGCGTTGGTCTCCACGAGCGACTCGTACTCCTGCACCATCTTGGGGAACCCGTCGAGGAACTCGCGGCACTTCTCGACCCAGCCGTCCGGCAGGTCGTAGCGCACACCGCCGAAGCGGAAGTAGTTGAACATCATGCGCGCGCCGCTGGCCGACTCCAGCAGGTCGAGGATCTGCTCGCGGTCACGGAACATGTAGAAGACCATGGCCGTGCCCAGCGGCGCCAGGTCGGCCGTGAAGGTGCCGACCGCCACCAGATGGCTGGCGATGCGGTTGAGCTCGGCCATGATGACGCGGATGACCTCCGCCCGCCGCGTCGGCCGGATGCCGGCAAGCTTCTCCACGGTCATCACGTAGCCCCACTCGCAGTTCATGCCGGCCACGTACTCGGTGCGGTCGGGGATGGGGATGTACTGGTAATACGTGCGCTTCTCGGCGAGCTTCTCCTTGCAGCGATGCAGGTAGCCGATGACCGGGATCACGTCCTTGACCATCTCGCCGTCGAGCGTGACCACCAGGCGCAGCACGCCGTGCGTGGAGGGATGCTGCGGACCCATGTTGACGACCACCTCGTCGAGGCGCAGCCCCTGCATGTCGCTGCCCTCGCCGGCCGCCGTGGAGCTGGCGATGCGGCTCAAGGCCAACTCGAGCGCCGCGTCGGGCACGGTGGTGACGAACTCGTCAGACATGGGGGTGGTTCTCGGCCAGGTCGACGTAGTCTTTGCGCAGGGGGTGTCCGATCCAGTCGTCCTTGAGCAGGATGCGGCGCAGGTCGGGGTGCCCCTCGTAACGGATGCCCATCAAGTCCCACGCCTCGCGCTCGTGCCANNCGTGCAGCTCGAGATAGGTGTTGGTGGCATATGAGTACAGGTGGTACACGCTTTCGAGGTGCGTGCGGTAGTCGACGGCGGCGATCCAGTTGAGCGAGTCGTAGGCGATCTCCGCCAAGTCGTGCAGGCGGCGCGCCACCTGGCGCAGCTCGCTGCGCTCGAGACGCGCCACGATGGTGTCCGGCTCCTGGACGCTCACGTTGGTGAGCTCGCCGGCGAACTCCTGCGCCACGCGCGTCGCCAGCTCGTCCATGGAAAGTTTGACGCTGCCGATCTCAATGCCCATGCGCGCTCCGGCCACTACTTCCCGCTCGCGGCGGCTGCCGTCGGCGCCACGAAGCTCATCTTCTGGATCTTCTTCTGCAGCTCGAGCAGCCCCTGGAAGAGTGCTTCCGGGCGCGGCGGGCAACCCGGGATGTACACGTCGACCGGAACGACCTTGTCGACGCCGTTGACGACGTTGTAGCCGTCGTAGAAAGGCCCGCCGCTGGTGGCGCAGGCGCCCATGGAGATGACCCACTTGGGCTCTGCCATCTGCTCGTAGAGGCGCTTGAGCACGGGTGCCATCTTCTCGTTGACGGTGCCGGCTACGATCATCAGGTCGCATTGCCGCGGCGTGGGCCGGAACACTTCCATGCCGTAGCGCGCGATGTCGAAGCGCGCGAAGCCTGAGCTGAGCATCTCGATGGCGCAGCACGCGAGACCGTAGGTGAACGGGAACACGGAGTGTGAGCGCGCCCAGTTGAACACCAGGTCGGCACTGGTGGTGATGATGTTGGGGTGCTCGAAATTCTCGAGCTTGGGGTATTTGAGGCCGTCGGTCAGGCCCATCGCAGGGCTCCCTTGCGCCAGGCGTATATGAGGCCGACCACCAGAACGGCGATGAACAGCATCATCTCGACGAACCCCGCCGTGCCCAGCGTACGGAAGGTGATGGACCACGGGAAGAGAAACACGGCCTCGACGTCGAACACCAGAAAGAGCAGGGCGAAGACGTAGTAGCGGACCGCGAACGGATGCCACGAGTCGCCCACCGGCTCGATGCCGCACTCGTAGGGGAACAGCTTGCCGGGCGTGGGGTGACTGGGATTGATGAGCCTGGCGAAGAGCAGGATGAGAACGACGAGTGCGGCGCCCGAGGCGACGAACGCAGCCACGTAGAGCCAGTTTGTCAGGTATGCGGAACTCACTCAGCTCGCTTCGCCGTGTTCGACCTTGCTGAGCCGGTGCCGCGACTTGGCGGACCGACGCGATAACGGTTACCGAGAGCCAGCAGCCCAGGCACCGCCGGACGACTGTATGCACCCTCGTCGCCTGCGCACTATAGCAAAGGGCTGTGAAGCCGCGCAAGCTGCGAGCGCCAGCATGTCCACTCCACAAAACACGGCCCTTTGCAGGAACATCGTTGTCTGCTGGACGGTCTGTCCAGCGCCTGCCGGCAGGTTTGGACAAAGACCCACCGGCTTCCGCGGCGGCCGTCAGCCGGCAGACGGCCGCCTCGATTGACCTCGCGTGAGGCCGAGCCTAAGATAGAGGTTCGGAACCACCTCTGAGACAACTCGGTAATCCCTCCCAGGAGATCTGCCACATGGGCAACATCGGTTGGCAGGAGATCATCATCGTCCTGGTCATCGCGCTGATCGTCTTCGGTCCTCGCCGGCTGCCCGAGATGGGCCGTTCGCTGGGCAAGAGCATCCGCGAGTTCCGCGAGGCCACCTCGGGCATCAGAGAGGAGCTCGGCCTGGACACCGATCTCAACGAGCTCAAGAACCTGAAGACCGACCTCACGTCCGTGGGCGGAGAGGCGGCCACCGCCCAGCCGCAGGCCGACGCCGAGCACACTGCTGCCGCCGAGCCGCAGGCCAAGGCCGAAGACGCTGCCGGCAGCGACGAGGTGCTCACGGGTGAGGTCGTGGCCGACGAACCCGAGCAGCCGGTCGGCAGCAGCACCGGCTGACCGGCACCGCCATGGTGGACCCAGACGCTCGCATGACGCTCGTCGAGCACCTCGACGAGCTGCGCTCACGGCTGTTTCGCTGCGCCATTGTCCTGGTGGTCGGCGTCATTGCAGCGGCCATACTCAACGACCGCATCTTCCGCATGCTGCTGGCGCCCCTGCCTCTGAAGTTCCGCCACATCACCACCTTCAGCCCGGCCGAGCCGTTCATGGTCAGCCTCAAGGTCTGGGTGTACATGGGGATCATCATGGCCTCGCCGTTCATCACCTATCAGTTCTGGGCCTATGTGGGCCCGGCGCTCGAGGCCAAGGAGAAGCGGTACTTCCTGCCGGTGGTGGCTGCCTGTTCGCTGCTCTTCCTGGGCGGTGTCGTGTTCGGCTACTACATCGTTCTGCCAAAAGGACTTGCCTGGCTGCTGGGCCTCAACAACCAGTTCTTCAACATCCAGAACCGTGCCCAGGACTACTTCTCGTTCACGAGCACGTTCCTCTTGGCCTTCGGCGCCGTCTTCGAGA
>PMKX01000123.1 GCA_003158705.1 Actinomycetota bacterium | reverse complement strand
GCCCGAGCCGGTGCACTTCATCGGCATCGGCGGCGCCGGCATGAGCGGCATCGCCACCGTGCTCGCGCGTCTGGGTGTGCGCGTCACCGGCTCTGATCTGAAGGTGTCGCGCTACACCCGTCACCTGATCGAAGCCGGTGTGCCGGTCACGATCGGCCACCGGGAGGAGAACGTCGCCGAGGCCGCCATGGTCGTGATCTCCTCGGCGATCCCGGCGANNCATGGCCATGCGGCGCGGCATCGCCGTGGCCGGTACGCACGGCAAGACGACCACCTCGTCGATGATCTCGCATGTGCTGCATGCCTGCGACAAGGACCCGACGTTCCTGGTCGGCGGCGAACTCAACGACATCGGCTCGAACGCCGGCTTCGGCCAAGGTGACTGGCTGGTCGCCGAGGCCGACGAGAGCGACGGCAGCTTGCTCTGTCTGCGACCCGAGGTGGCCGTCGTCACCAACGTGGAGCTTGACCACCACGCACACTACCGCTGCCTCGACGACGTGCACGACGTGTTTCGTCGTTTCGCGGCGCTCCTGCCGCCCGAGGGTCTTCTCGTGCTCGTCGGCGGCAGTGGCGGCGACTTTCTGCGCGACCAGACCTCAGCCGCCGTCGTGGTCGTCGGCATCGGCGCCGGCGACCTGGTCGCTGAGATCGTGCGCGTCGACGACCGCGGCAGCGAGTTCACCGTGCACACCGCGGACGCGGAGCTCGGCCGGGTCCAGTTGCGTGTACCCGGCGAACACAATGTGCTCAATGCTTTGGCGGCGCTGGCCGTGCTGCGCCACGCCGGCGTCGACGTAACAGAGGCGGCGCCGCACTTGGCCACCTTCAGCGGCGCCGCCCGGCGGTTCCAGGAGCTGGGCCGCCGTGACGGCATCGTCGTGGTCGACGACTACGCTCATCATCCCACCGAGATCGAGGCGACCCTTGTGGCTGCCCAGGCCGGCGACCACAAACGTGTGATCGCCGTCTTCCAGCCGCACCTCTTCTCGCGCACACGGTACCTGCAGCGCGAGTTCGGCCGCGCGCTCACACTGGCCGACGAGGCCGTGGTCACGGACGTCTTTCCAGCTCGCGAGGAGCCCGAGCCTGGCATCACGGGCAAGCTGATCGTCGACGCCTACCTGTTGGAGCGCCCAGGCGGTCCGGTGAGCTATCTTCCCAAGCTGCCGGATGTGGTGCGCTACTTGGCCGCCCGCGTGCGCTCCGGTGACCTGGTGCTCACCATGGGCGCCGGTGACGTGTCCCGCGTCGGCGAGGAGCTGTTGCAGCGACTGGCCCGCCAGCAAGGAGAAGCCGGCGCCGCTGTTGAATAGCCGGGCATGCCCCGATGCCGTCTCGCGCACGTCGAGCCGGCGGCCATCGGGAGTGTCGTGTCTGCGGTCAAGAAGGAGGCTCGGGCAGTATGGCAGCTCGTGACGGCCGCCCGCGCCGCCGGTTCCGGCTTCTCCCATCGCTGGTGCTGATGGTCCTCATCGTCGTGCTGCCGCTGAGTGTGTACCTCTGGGGCCGGCACTCGTCGGTCTTTGCCGTCAAGCACGTCGTCGTGACCGGAGGGCAGCGCGTGCCTGCCCGTCAAGCGGCCGCTCTGCTGCGCCGGCGCTTCGACGGCGCCAATCTACTCGCCGTCCATACGGCTGACGTTAGCAAAGCGCTGGCCGTCTATCCGTATCTGCGCGCCGTGACGATCTCGCGCGACTTCCCCGACACGCTGCGTGTGCGTTTGCTGGAGTACCGGCCGGCGATCTGCCTGCTCGCCGGCGGCCGCTGGTATGTGGTTGCCGCCGAAGGCCCGGCGGTCGCCGACCTCGGTGCGGCTCACGTCGCCACACCGGCGCCGCGATCCTCAGCCTCTTCCGCCAGCGCCTCGTCGGCACCGACCGGCACCGAGACATCGGCTTCGCCGGCGCCGGTGGCGTCGGCAACGACGGACGCATCGGTCACGAGCGCTGCCGCGTCCACTGATGCGAGCACACTGCTCACAGACCTCGCCCACGGTCTGCCTGCGGCGGCTCGCCGCCTCCTGCTGCCGGCCATGGCCTACGATGGTCCGGTGGCCGTGGGTTCACCGGTCGGCGACGCCGGCGTGGGCGCCGCGCTGACCCTCGTGACGTCCTTGCCGAACGGCCTCCGCGCGCAGGTCGTCGCTCTTTCGGCCGCATCTCCCGACGCCCTGGTCATGTTGCTGCGCGCCGGCGTCACGGTCGCCATGGGTGACACGAGCCGCCTGGCGGCCAAGGCCATCGCTCTGCGCGTCGTGCTCGACCGCTATGCCCGCAGCAAGATCACGCCGACTCGCATCGACGTCACCCTGCCCGACCGGCCGCTGGGCAGTCCGCTGCTCTCCCACTAATCGCACCGCTCTCACGACGCGCTCATTGACACTCATTTAGGCCCTCAGTATGCTTAGCCGGCTACCTGGCTCAAGCCGCCCGCGAGGGTTGGCGAGAGTGAGAAGCGCAGCAAAGAGGCTGTTTTTGTGGGGCAGCGCAGGAGCGGAAGCCGAACCTTCAAGTGTCGCTTGACTGTGGGCATCCGAGGCCGACGGCGAGTCTCAACCAGAACAGGAGGGTGCGCAGATGAGTGACTCTTCCATGAACTACCTCGCCGTCATCAAGGTCGTGGGGGTCGGGGGTGGCGGCACTAATGCCGTGAACCGGATGGTGGACGCGGGCCTGCGAGGGGTCGAGTTCATCGCCGTCAACACGGATGCGCAGGCTCTGCAGATGTGCGACGCCGACGTGAAGATCCACATCGGCAGCAAGATCACCCGGGGCCTCGGCGCGGGGGCCAACCCGACCATCGGCTACCAGGCCGCCATGGAGAACAAGGACGAGCTGCGCGACGCTCTCAAGGGTGCCGACATGGTCTTTGTGACGGCGGGCAAGGGCGGCGGCNNACCGGCACCGGCGCCGCGCCGGTGATCGCCGAGCTCGCCAAGGAGCTGGGCGCTCTCACCGTAGGCGTGGTCACGCGTCCGTTCACGTTTGAGGGCAAGCGCCGGGCCCATCAGGCGGAAGACGGCATCCAGTCTCTGCGCGACAAAGTCGACACGCTGATCATCATCCCCAACGATCGCCTGCTTCAGGTGGTCGAGCGGCGGACGTCGATCATGGAGGCCTTCAAGGTGGCCGACGACGTGCTGCGTCAGGGTGTGCAGGGCATCACGGACCTCATCACGGTGCCCGGCCTCATCAACCTCGACCTCGCCGACGTGCGGACCATCATGACCGGGGCGGGCACGGCCCATATGGGCATCGGCCGGGCCCGCGGCGATGCGCGCTCGCAGAAGGCCGCCGAGATGGCCATCAACTCC
>PMKX01000204.1:3128-8379 GCA_003158705.1 Actinomycetota bacterium | reverse complement strand
GAGCTTGATGATGCGGGTGTAGCCCCCGTTGCGCTCTGCGTACCGCGGCGCGATGTCGTTGAACAGCTTGTAGACGATCTTCTTGTTGCGCAGCATGGCGATCGCCTGCCGCCGCGCAGCCAGGTCACCACGCTTGCCCAGTGTGATGGCTTGCTCGGCCAGCAAACGCGCCTCTTTGGCCCGCGCCTCGCCCGTCTTGATCTTCTCGTGCTCCAGGAGAGCGCAGGCGAGGCCGCACATCAGCGCCTTGCGCTGATCGGGGGCCATGTTGAACTTGCGTCCCTGATTCTGGTGGCGCATCTAGTCCTCTCCTCGCAGCACCAGGCTACGTTCGCCCAGCTTCTCCTTGACCTCATCGATGCTCTTCTTGCCGAAGTTGGGGATGTTGAGGAGCTCGGCCTCGGTCTTCGACACGAGGTCGCCCACTGTCTGGATGCCCTCGCGCTTGAGGCAGTTGTACGAGCGCACGCCCAGCTCGAGATCCTCGATGAGCACGTCGTCCATGCCGCCGGACGTGCCCGGCTGATCCTCGCCCACGACGGCGTATTCCTCGGCGGAGCGGGCGCGCTCGGGCTCGGTAAAGATCTCCAGGCGGTCGACGAGCAGCTCTGCCGCCTGGCGGAGCGCCTCGTCCGGGTTCAGGGCACCGTTGGTGGTGACGTCCAGCACGAGCTTGTCGTAGTCCGTGCGCTGGCCCACACGAGCGCTCTCGACGTGATAGGCCACGCGCTTGATGGGGCTGAAGATGCTGTCGATGGGGATGACACCGATGGTCGTCTCCGGCGTCTTGTTGCCCTCGGCCGGCACGTAGCCCGAGCCGCGACGGATGGTGAGAGTCATCTCGATCGAGGCATTCTCGCCCAGCGTGGCGATGTAATGGTCCGGATTGAGGATCTCGAGCTCGGCAGGCATCTCGATGTCGGCGGCCACGACCTTGCCGGGCTTGTCCTTGAAGAGGCGCACCTGCACCTCGCCGATCTCGCCGTGCAGCCGACACACCAGCTCCTTGAGATGCAGGATGATGTCGGTGACGTCTTCCTTGACTCCCTTGATGGTCGAGAACTCGTGCGCGACGCCTTCGATCTTGACCGAGCTGATGGCCGCGCCCTCGAGCGACGAGAGCAGGACCCTCCGCAACGCGTTGCCGAAGGTGTGCCCGAACCCCCGGTCAAGAGGCTCCACCTCGAAACGTGCCCGGTTGTTGGCAAGCTGCTCACGCGTGATGTTGGGCATCTGAAACTGTAGCAACTGGCCTCCTGTAAGGTCTGCGCCGCTTGCGGCACACGAAGCTGTTTACTTCGAGTAAAGCTCGACGATGAGCTGCTCGTTCACTTGTATCTGCACCAGGTCGCTGCGCTGCGGGAGCGCGGTAATGCGGCCGGTCAAACCTTCCCGGTCCACGTCGATCCAATTCGGCGCCGGGGCGTGGGCGGTTGCATCGCGTGCGGCGAGGATGGTGGGGTTCTTCTTGCTCGCTTCGCGAACGGAAATCACATCGTTGGGCTTGACCACCGCCGAGGGGATGTCGCACTTACGGCCGTTGACGTTGATGTGTCCATGACGCACGATCTGGCGGGCCTGGGCGCGGCTGGTGCCAAAGCCCATGCGGAAAATCACGCTGTCCAGGCGGCGTTCGAGCGCGCTCATCAGATTTTCGCCGGTGATGCCCTTGGCCGCGGCGGCCTTTTCGTAGGCGTTGCGGAACTGCCGTTCCAGCACGCCGTAAATGCGGCGCACCTTTTGTTTTTCGCGCAATTGCAGGCCGTAACCGACGATCTTCGGCTTGCGGTCCTTGCCGTGTTGTCCGGGGATGAAATTGCGCTTTTCGATGGCGCACTTTTCGCTGTGGNNCGAGTAAAGCTCGACGATGAGCTGTTCCTGCACGGGAGCGTCGATCTCGTCACGCTCAGGCACACGCAGGATCTTGCCCGTCAGGTTGTCGTGATCGGCCAGAAGCCACGGAGCGACCGATGACGTGAGGTCTGTGGAGACACGTACAGTCTCCGCAGCCTTGCTGTTCGGACGCAGGGCGATCACGTCATCCGGTCGCACCTCGTACGACGGAATGTCGACCTTCTTGCCGTTGACGGTGAAATGGGCGTGCCGCACAAGCTGTCTCGCTTGCCGGCGCGAAGCGCCGAAGCCGAGACGGTAGACGACGTTGTCGAGACGCAGTTCGAGCAGGCGCAGCAAGTTCTCGCCGGTGATACCCGACTTGCGAGTAGATGCCACATAGTAGGTGTGGAACTGCTTCTCGAGCACCTGGTAGTAGCGCCGCGCCTTCTGCTTCTCGCGCAGCTGCAAGAGGTACTCTGACTGCTTGATGCGCCCACGCCCGTGCTCGCCGGGCGGATATGAGCGACGCTCGACAGCGCACTTGTCTGTAAGGCAGCGTTCGCCTTTGAGAAAGAGCTTCACGTTCTCCCGACGACACTGCTTGCACTGGGGTGACGAATCTCTGGCCACGCGCTACCCTCCTAGACCCGGCGGCGCTTGCGAGGGCGGCAGCCGTTGTGTGGCACCGGGGTCACGTCTTTGACTCCCAGCACCTCCAGGCCGGCCGCCTGCAGTGAGCGGACAGCAGTCTCGCGGCCCGAACCGGGGCCGCGCACGAAGACTTCGACCTTCTGCAGCCCCTGCTCCATGCCTTTCTTGGCACAGGACTCGGCCGTGACCTGGGCAGCGTGCGGCGTGCTCTTGCGTGAGCCCTTGAACCCTACCGACCCGGCGCTCTCCCAAGCGATGACGTTGCCTTCCTTGTCGGTGAGAGTGACAAGCGTGTTGTTGAACGACGTCTTGATGTGCGCCTGGCCGATGGCGATGTTCTTGCGCACCTTCCGGCGTTGACGTCCCTTAGCTCTCTGCGGCTTCGCCACCTAGTCTCCTCTGTGTTCTGCTGTCCTCGCGGCTACTTCTTGCTGCGCCTGGCGCCGACCGTCTTCTTGGGGCCTTTGCGGCCCCGCGCGTTGGTCTTGGTGCGCTGGCCGTTGACAGGCATGCCGCGACGGTGGCGGATGCCCTTGTAACATCCGATGTCTATGAGACGCTTGATGTTCTGCGAACGCTCGCGTCTCAGGTCACCCTCGACCTCAGCCTCTCGGTCGATGACCTCGCGCAAGCGCACGATCTCTTCCTCGGTGAGGTCGCGGACTTTGGTGTTGGGGTCGATCGCTAGCTGAGCCAACACGCGGTTGGCTGTGGAACGACCGAGGCCGTAGATGTATGTGAGGCCGATCTCCACCCGCTTCTGGGGCGGGATGTTGACTCCCGCGATACGTGCCATGAACCTACCCCTGCCTCTGACGATGCCGCGGGTTAGTGCAGATGACCTGCACGGATCCGTGCCGGCGGATGATCTTGCACTTCTCGCACATAGCCTTCACTGACGCTCTTACCTTCATGGGGCCCTCAAATCGTCGGTCGGCCGCTACTTGAACCGGTACGTGATCCTGCCGCGCTGGAGGTCATAGGGTGACAGCTCCACCTTGACCCTGTCTCCGGGGAGGATGCGAATGTAGTTCATGCGCATCTTGCCCGAGATGTGGGCAAGCACCTCGTGCTTGTTGTCGAGCAGCACCCGAAACATCGTGTTGGGCAGTGCCTCGACAACCTCACCTTCGATCTCGATGGCTTCTTCTTTTTGCGCCATACTCCCTATCGCCAGTCAACGCGGCCAGGTATCTTAACACACGTGTCCAGTCCCGTCGAGGCGACGGGCAGCCGTTTTGCCCTGCATTTACGCTTCTACGCCGCCTTCTCTGACCGCCGCCGCGTCAGAACCTGCGGGCCAGCCTCGGAGACGGCGACGGTATGCTCGAAATGCGCCGACAATGAGCTGTCGCTCGTATGGATAGTCCAACCGTCATCGGCCACGAACACGTCCCAACCGCCCACGTTGACCATCGGCTCCAGGGCAAACACCATGCCCTCCTCGAGCCGCGGACCGCGACCCGCCTCCCCGAAGTTGGGGATCTGCGGATCCTCATGCATCTCGCGGCCAACGCCATGCCCCACCAGTGAGCGCACGACGCTGAAGCCGGCCTTCTCGACCACCATCTGCACGGCGTGCGACACGTCGCCCAGCCGGTGGCCGACACGACACTGCCCTATGGCAGCTTCGAGCGACGCCTGCGTGACATCCATCAAGCGGCGCGCCTGAGCATCGATGGCGCCCACGGCGACCGTCAGCGCCGAGTCGGCCACGTAGCCGTCGAGCGTCACGCCCGCGTCGATGCTGAGGATGTCGCCCTCGCGCACGGCGTGCACACCAGGTATGCCGTGCACCACCACGTCGTTCGGCGAAGCGCAGATGGATGCCGGGAAGCCCCGGTAGCCGAGAAACGTGGGCTCGCCGCCGCGATCACGCACGAAGGCCTCTGCCAGTCGGTCCAGCCGGTTGGTCTTCACGCCTGGCTCGACAGCCGCCGCCAGCATGTCGAGACAATCGGCCACGATCGCACCGGCTGCGGCGATCTTGGCCACCTCCGCCTTTGACTTGAGAACGATCACGTGCCTCAGGAGCGCGAGAGCAAGCGCTGGACGTCGGCAAACACCTCGTCAGGCATGCGTCCGCCGCCGTGGAAGGTGTGCAGAAGACCGTGAGCGGCGTAGTAGCCCACGAGCGGCTCCGTCTGCTGCCCGTACACCGCAAGCCGATTGCGCACGGTCGCTTCGTTGTCGTCGTCGCGCTGGAAGAGCTCGCCGCCACACTTGTCACAGACGCCGTCCACGCGTGGCGGATCGAACACCAGATGGTAGCCCTTGCCACATGCGCGGCAGGTGCGGCGGCCGCTCAACCTGCGCACCAGCTCCTCCTCCGGCACGTCGAACAGCAGCACGTGCGTGAGGGCACGTCCCGACAACGCCAGCATGACGTCGAGCGCGCCCGCCTGTTCGAGCGTGCGAGGGAAACCGTCGAGAACAAACCCGCCGGCGGCGTCGTCTTCGACCAGCCGCTCGCGGATGAGGCCCACGACCACCTCGTCTGGAACGAGCCCACCGGCGTCCATATGAGCCTTGGCCGCCAGGCCAAGGTCCGCGCCCCGGGCGACCGCCGCCCGCAGCATGTCGCCGGTAGAGATGTGCGGCAGACCGTAGGCAGGCGCGATGCGTTCGGCCTGCGTGCCCTTGCCCGAACCGGGTGCGCCGAGAAGGACCACGTTGAGCTGCGGCTGTGTCACCACCCGGCCCTCTACTTGAGGAAGCCCTCGTAGTGGCGCATGAGCAGCTGCGCCTCCATTTGGCGCATGGT
>PMKX01000204.1:0-3120 GCA_003158705.1 Actinomycetota bacterium | reverse complement strand
GCGCCGGGGAGCGTGAGCCGGGTGAGGATGCGGTCCAGGTACTCCGCCGTGGGACGCCCAGGTCGCACACCCGGCACGAAGCCGCCGTATTTCTTGAGGTTGTCGGCCTGGTCGATCGGGTTGAAGGTGACCGCCGTGTAGAAGTACGTGAAGAACACGATCAACACGGCCTCGCCGATGATGTATGGCCACGAGCTCGGCCCGAACGTCTTCGCGAGCCAGCCCGCCGGACCCGACGTGCCCATGAACTGCGCGAAGGTCGGGAAGATCATCATCATGGACGAGGCGAAGATGACCGGTATGACGCCGGCCATGTTGACCTTGAGCGGTATGTACGTGCTGGTGCCGCCCATCATACGTCGCCCGACGACGCGCTTGGCATACTGCACCGGCACGCGGCGCTCGCCCGACGTCACCCAGATGACGCCCACGATGACGGCGATGGCGATGACGGCGATGGCGACCTGCGCAGGCAGCGTCATGTAGTAGAAGTTGTGCAGGCCCGACGGCAAGCGCGAGATGATGCTCGTGAAGATGATGATCGACATGCCGTTGCCGATGCCACGCGCCGTGATGAGCTCGCCCAACCACATGACGACCACCGCACCGGCGGTCAGCGTGATCACGATGATCGCCCCACGCGCGATGTTGAGGTTCGGTAGTGCGCCTTGGTTTCTGAACAGGAACACGTACCCCAGCGAGTTCACCAGCGACAGGGCGACGGTCAGGTAGCGGGTGTACTTGGTGATCTCCTTCTGACCTTGCTCGCCCTCCTTGGCCAGTGCCTCCAGTTTCGGAATGACCACGGTGAGGAGCTGCATGATGATCGAGGCCGTGATGTACGGCATGATCCCCAGGGCGAACACGGCCAGCTTGGCCAGCGCACCGCCTGAGAACAGGTCGAGGAAGCCGAGCACACCGGCGCCGCCCTGCTCGAAGATCCTCTTGAGAGCCGCGGTGTCGATCCCCGGCACGGGCACGTGGGCACCGAACCGGTAGAGTGCCAGCATGCCCGCCGTGAAGAGCAGCTTGGTGCGCAACTCCGGGATCTTCCAGGCGTTGGCCAGCGACTGCCAGAGTTTGTTGTTCAACGCATCAGCTCCCGTTCGTCGGCGGCTAAAGGAGCTCTGCTGTGCCGCCGGCCGACTTGATCTTCTCCAGCGCACTGACCGAGAAGGCGTGCATCTTGACGGTCAGCGCGATGTCCAGATCGCCGGTACCGAGGATCTTGATCGGCGTCCGCGTGTTCTTCACGATGCCCTTGTCCACCAGAGCCTGCGGCGTGACCTCGTCACCAGCGGTGAACTTGGACGCCAAACGACCGACGTTGACCGGGACAGCGTATGTGCGGAAGGGACCTATGGGCATGCTCTTCTTCATGTGCGGACCACGGAGCTTGCCGAGCCGCATATAGATGGGCATCTGGCCGCCCTCGTAGCCTGGACGCACGCCACCGCCGGAGCGCGAGTTGTACCCCTTGTGCCCCTTGCCGGATGTCTTGCCTTGGCCGCTGCCCTTGCCGCGTCCGAGACGCTTGGTATTGGCCGTAGAGCCGCGGTTGGGGCGCAGATCGTGGAGTCCTAGTCCAGCCATGTCACGACTTCTTTGTCGTCGGGCGCACCTCGAGGAGATACGCGATCTTCCTTACCATGCCCCTGATGACAGGGTTGTCCTCGTGCACAACGGTCTGACGGATCCGACGCAAGCCGAGCGCACGCAGCGTGCCGCGGTGGTCGGGCGGGTGTCCGATGGCACTCTTCACCTGGGTGATCTCCAGATGCGTGCTCATGGACTAGGCGCCTCCTCCGATACTACAGGCGCAGCTTCTGCCGCCTCGGCGGGCGTCTCGATGCCCAGCACCTGTGCCACGGTGAGACCACGCAGGCGGGCCACGTGCTGAGGCGTCCTCAGCGACTGCAAGCCTTGGACTGTGGCGCGCACCAGGTTGATCGGGTTGGTCGTGCCCAGCGACTTGGTGAGGATGTCACGCACGCCGGCCAGCTCGAGCACGGCGCGCACGCCGCCGGCGGCGATGACGCCCGTACCGGCGGAGGCCGGCTTGAGCAAGACGCGCGCAGCGCCGTAGCGGCCTATGATCTCGTGCGTGATCGTGTTCTTGTAGTGAGGCACGCGGAACATGCTCTTCTTGGCGTCCTCTATGGCTTTCTGAATGGCCAGAGGGACTTCGCGCGCCTTGCCGTAGCCGGCCCCGACCATGCCGTTCTCGTCGCCCACGACCACGAGAGCCGTGAACGAGAACCGCCGGCCACCCTTCACGACCTTGGCTACGCGGTTGATGTCGACGACGCGCTCTTTGAGCTCATTGGCTTCCGTTGTGCTTCCTCTGGCCACGGGCTTCCCTATCTCCTCACTAGAACAGTAGGCCGCCCTCGCGGGCGCCCTCGGCTAGAGCCTTGACTCGACCGTGATACAGGTAGCCGGAGCGGTCGAAGACGACTGACTCGATGCCCTTTGCCCGCAGGCGCTGGGCGAGGAGCTCGCCGACCTTCTTGGCTACCCCCGTCTTGTCCAGACCGGCGCCGTCGACCTCGGTCGAGCGGGCCGCGGCGATCGTCACGCCAGAGATGTCATCGATGATCTGCGCGTAGATCGCCTTGTTGGAGCGGAACACGGACACACGGGGACGTTCGGCCGTGCCGCTAAGCTTGCCACGGATCCGTCGCTGGCGCCGGGCGCGTGCTTCTCTGATCGTCTTCACGCTCATGTCGTGTGCTTTCCTCTTCCTCAGTCCGGTCGCTAGGCCCGCTTGCCGACCTTGCGCTGCACAAACTCGCCTGCGTAGCGGATGCCCTTGCCCTTGTAGGGCTCGGGCGGTCGAATGGCCCGGATCGTGGCTGCCGTTTGGCCTACGACTTGTTTGTCGATGCCGCGCACCAGCACGACCTGGGGCTGCGGCGTCTCGAACTCGATGCCCTCCGGCGGCTCGATGAGCACCGGATGACTATAGCCCACCAGCAGTTCGAGGCTTGCGCCTTTGACGCTGGCTCGGTAGCCCACGCCAACGATCTCCAGGCGCCGTTCGAAGCCTTTCGTGACGCCCTCGACCATGTTGGCGATGAGCGTCCGGGTCAGACCGTGGAGCTGCTTGTGCTGCTTGAG
>PMKX01000066.1:7487-7928 GCA_003158705.1 Actinomycetota bacterium | reverse complement strand
CTCGTCGTGGGCCTCGCAGCGACGATCGTCTCCACCATGCTTGGCGCCTCCATAGGCATCGCGGCCGGCTACTTCGGTGGGTGGCAAGGCGAGATCTGGATGCGCATCACCGACGCCTTCCTGGTCATCCCCTGGCTGCCGCTGGCCATGGTGCTGGCGACCATGTGGGGCCACAACTACGCCGTCATCATCATCATCATCGGTCTCACGAGCTGGCCCGGCACGGCGCGTGTGGTGCGCGCCGACGCTTTGCGCGTACGCGAGTTGCCGTTCATCGAGCGAGCCCAAGCCATCGGCTCGAGCAACACGCACATCATGGTTCGGCATATCCTGCCCAACGTGTTCCCGCTGATCTTCGCCAACACCATCCTGGTGGTGGCTGAGGCGATCACCGCCGAGACCGAGCTCTCCTTCCTCGGCTTGGGCGACCCGCTCAACTTC
>PMKX01000066.1:0-7474 GCA_003158705.1 Actinomycetota bacterium | reverse complement strand
ATGTTCACCTCCGGCCTCGGCGGGCCGACGGTCATCGTGCCGGGTGCGACGGGTGGCGGAGACGCGTCCAACCTGAGACTGTCCTCCATCACCGGCCGGCAGGGCGCCAAGGGGAGCAAGGGTTTCGCGGAGCTAGGCGCCGCAGCGCGCCGCCACTGGGCCATCGACTTGAGCCGCGCCGCCATGCGCCAGCCGTTTGTGCTCGGCACTGCCAAAGACCCTCTGCGCAGACCGGACACTCCGCCCACTCGCTAGGTTCCGCCTCGGCGGCACCGTGGCTCTCCCGAGCGCAACACCGTTCCCTTGCCGGCGACTCACCGGCGCCCGTGCTTCTCCTGGTGATCGTCCCACGGTCGAGGCCGGCGACACTCAGCGCCATCGGCAGACGGCCGGCACGGCTGTCGCCATCGACGTCCGCTACAGGGCGGTGAGGAAGTAGGAGCGCACCGGCGCGACGCCCAGCGATGCCTCGACCCGCGCCAGGGGCCGGGCGGCGGTCGTAAGAGCGAAGTATGCCGCCGCTCCAGCCGCTGCCTTGGCCTTCGACCGGCTTGCCAGCATGTTCAGGCGCTGCTTCTGCAGACCCGGGAAGAGCGACGACACCCACAGGGTGGCATTGTGGCGTCGCGAGTAGGTCTCGACTGAGTCGATGCGCAGGCCCGCTTGCTGAGCTGCACGGGCGAAGGTCGCCGACTCGAAATGGTGCAGATGACGCGGCGCGTCGAGACCTAGCCAGCGACCACCAAACAGGCGCGCTTGGGGAGAGGTAAGCAACGGCAGGAAGAGCACCGCGACAAGCCCACCCGGAGCCAGGAGCTCGCGCACCCGGTTGAGCGCCGCCACCGGGTCAGGCAGGTGCTCCAGCACGGCCGCGAGCACGACCACGTCGTAGGCACCCGCCGGCAAGTCGACGTCGTCGATGCCGCCCTCGCGCACGTCGAGCCGATGCCGCCCGCGAGCGGTGGCAACGGCCGCCGGCGAGGGCTCCACACCCGACACGCTCCAGCCGTCGCTGCGCAGCATGACCAGCAGCTCGCCGGCGCCGCAGCCCACATCGAGCAGCCTGCCGCGAGCGGGACGCCGGCGTGCCAGCCAGTGCACGACCTCTACGTGTTGGCGCAGCCGGTATGCCTCTGCCAGCCGCTGCAGACGCCCAGGCGAGCCGGACGGCGTGTGGTAGTCATCTGGGTAGAAGGCTGCCATCTCCTCCCGCGTCGGGCGCGGGTCCAGGCACACTAGACCGCATGATCGGCAGCGCACGAGCGTGAACTCACCTGCCGGCAGGCCACGCGCGCCGGCCAGTCGATCGCCCGCCGTGCAGACGAGCTCTCGCTCTTCGGAATGGCACAACACACACGGGACCGTCTCCACCAGCTACGTCCCTTCTCGTCGGTCGCCTACATCGCTTTCTAGTCTACCGTGGCAGTGCAGAGCGGGCGGCCATCTTCACAGCTGATGCTCAGTCCGGTCTCAGCAGGCTCCAACCCAGACGTGGCAGACTACTGCCGACCCCACACCCCGGGGCGCGTACCCTTCCGCGCCTCACCCAGCGTGCCCCCACTGCTGGGACCTGCACACTGAGGCCCGCCGATGTCTTCCCCCACGCGGCGGGCCTCAGTCGTCGTTACGTAGCGAAGCGAGACCCGCTCGACCTGCCACAGGTGCCTCAGCCCTGCCGAGCCATCTGGGACCGATCGTGAGGCGCCAAGAAGTCGATCGCGGGACCAAGTGGGACGATGCCGCTCGGGTTCAGGAACTCGTGGGTCGTGTAGTAGTGACGCTTGATCTGGTCCATGGCCACGGTCTCGGCGATTCCCGGCTGCTGGTAGAGGTCGCGTGTGTAGGCCCACAGGTTGGGATAGTCGACGAGCCGGCGCTGGTTGCACTTGAAGTGCACGTAGTAGACGGCGTCGAAGCGCACCAGCGTCGGGAACAGGCGCCAGTCGACTTCGGTCGGCGCCTCACCGAGCAGATAGCGGCTGCCCGCCAGCCGCCGCTCGAGCTCGTCGAGCGTAGCGAACAACCGCTCATAGGCGTGCTCATAGGCCTTCTGGCTACGTGCGAAGCCGGCCTTGTAGACGCCGTTGTTGACGTCGTCGTAGATGTGCTGGTTGAGAGCGTCGATCTGGCCCCGCAGTGGCGGCGGGTACAAGTCGACGCTCTCAGTGGCCCACGTCTCGAAGGCACCGTTCAACATGCGCAGGATGTCGCTCGACTCGTTGCTCACGATCTGGCCGGTGTGCTTGTCCCAGAGCACCGGCACCGTGACGCGCCCGTCAAAGCTCGGGTCGGTCGCCGCGTACGCCTCCTTCAGAAAGGAGAAGTCGTTGATCTGGTCTCTGAACTCGCCGCCGCTGAACGCCCAGCCGCGTTCGTCGCGGTAGGGATCCGCGTAGGAGATCGAGATCGCCTCCTCCAGGCCCTTCAGGCGCCGCCCGAGAACGGCACGGTGCGACCACGGGCAGGCAAGGCAGACGTAGAGGTGGTAGCGGCCGGCCTCGGCCGGGAACTCCGAGCTGCCGTCGCTCGTGACCCAGCGGCGGAAGACGCTGGCCTGCCGTTCGAAACGACCGTCCTTCGCGATCTCGCGACCGAGCTCGAAGCTCTTCGCCATAGTCGTGGGCACCTCCCGCACCGTGTCTGTCTGCTCGTCGGAGAGGCAGCGAAGGTCACGTCCACCCCCGCCGCTTCTTGAGTCGCAGCACCTGAAGGGTTGCTTCCCGCGTGTGCGCGGCCGAAAACCACGCCGCGAAGCCAAGGCAGCATGCTCTCCGTTGCATGTGCGGCGAAAATCGGACTATGATTTGTATGCAAGCGGAGCGTCACGGCTGTCGCAGCGGGGCAACCGTGGCCGCCTGAGGAGTGCTCGCGGTACTCCTTCTTGGTCCGGGACGGCGCAGAGGCGCCATCGTTGCCCTCGGGCACCGTCACACTCGACGGAAGGCGACCGGCATGTCGCGAGTCGCACAGCAACAGGGTGACACTCCAGACTTCGGTCAGAAGTCCAGCGAGCGCCGGGTCCCTCTCACGCTTGAGCCCGACTCCCCGGTGGCGCGCCCCCTCAGCGTGACCACTCGCCAGACGGGGTCCCGTGCCTGGCTCGTGCTCCTGGCTTCGCTAGCCTTCGAGACCACCTTTCTCGTGGTGCTTGGCGCCGTCCGCGACACCAAAGACATTCTCGGCCTACCCGGGTCGCTCATGGCGCTGACGTTGGTCATCACGGGTGCCATCGGCGGCGTGGCCGTTGGCCTCGCGGCAGCGCTCGTCGGAGGAGCCGTGTACTTCGCCACCGTCGCCAGCATGGGCTCGCGGGGGACGTTGACGGCGACCGTGATCGCGACCGCGATCTGGGCCTCGACGGCGCTCATCTCGGCGCTGCTCGCCGACGCTCTGCGCGAGCAGTCGAGACGACGCCGAGAGGCCGCGGTGGGTCTCGCCGCAGCGCAAGCAGCCGAGCAGAGCTACACCGAGATCGGGAGGCTGCACGCCAGCCTCGAGAAGAGCCTCCTCCCGCGGCTGCCCGTCGCCCACCCCACGCTGAGCGTGCTCACCGCATACCGGCCAAGCGAAGCCAGACTGCAGTTGGGAGGCGACTTCTTCGACGTGCTGCCACTACCCGACGGCAGCTTGGCTCTCATCATCGGCGACGTCGCCGGCCACGGACCAGACGCAGCCGCACTCGGAGCGTTGCTGCGCGCCGGTTGGCAGGCCCTCACGCTGAGCGACGCAAGTCCGTACACCACCCTCCAGAGCCTCGACAGGATGGTCAGCGAAGGCGGCTTCTCGGAGGAGATGTTCGTTACGGCCTGCCTGGCGCGCATCGACCAAGCGTCAGGCCGCGCTTCGCTGCTCTGTGCCGGTCACCCACCGCCGCTCCTCGTGAGCGAGGGACAGGTGAGCCGTGTGGCCGTCCCCCCGCTGACCCCACTGGGGATGCTGGACGAGAAGAGCGTGGAACCGATGACCGTCGAGCTACCACCGAGTTGGCTGCTGTTCTTCTACACCGACGGGTTGATAGAGGGTCGGGCCAAGCCGGGGTCGTCCGAGCGCTTCGGAGAGCAGCGGCTTGTGCTTGACCTCCAGCGGTGGCCCGCCTACACGGAGGACGAGCAAGGGCTGGAGATGCTTTTGACCGAGATCGAGGCGGCCAACGGCGGGCCCATGGCCGACGACGTCGCGGTGATCGCGGTCAAGCCGATGCCGCAGACAGCCTGGCAAGCGCCCACCCTAGCTCCACTGACCGACTCTCGCTGACCCAGAGCTAGGGGCCCGTCGGCGTCGGCCGCCACGCCGCGTCGCTGGCGGCGCACAACGGCAAGACCCCGGCAGAGGCACGTGGACCCGTCTCAGCCGTGCTGAGCGGACGAAGCGAGCAAGCCGCGGGCACCACGCCAGAGCAGCCCGCGGCGTGGCGCCAAGATGAAGGCGAGCACAAAGAAAGCGGTCGCGGCCAGCACGATCGCCGCCCCCGAGGCGACGTTCAGGTAGTAGCTGGCGAACAAGCCGATCAGGCTGGAGAGCGCGCCGACGACCGCCGACACGGCCATCATGGCGGGCAGCCGCTTGGTGAGCAGCGAGGCAGTGGCCGCCGGCGTCACCAGCATGGCGGCCACAAGACCCACGCCGACCGTCTGCAGCGAGATGACGATGGTCAGTGCTAGAAGCACGAGCATCACCGCGCGCACGAGCCCCGGGCTCACACCCGAGATACGCGCCAGCAGCGGGTCAAAGGAGACCACGAGAAACTCCTTGTAGAGGAGCAGCACCGTGGCGAGCACAACCACGGCCAGCCCGGCGGTGAGCTCGAGATCGTGAGGCCCCACCCCGAGCACATCGCCGAACAGGATGTGGGTCAGATCGGTCGCGTAGGTCTGGATGGTGCTGATCATGACGATGCCCAGCGAGAGCGCCGCCGCGAAGAGGATGCCGATGGCCGTGTCCTCGCGGATATTGCCGCCGCGCGAGACCAAGCCGATGCCGAAGGCCACCACGAGGGCGGCGATCAGGGCGCCCAGCAGAAGGCTGAAGCCGAAGATGTAGGCGATGGCCACCCCGGGCAGGATGGCGTGCGCCAGCGCATCGCCCAGGAACGCCATGGAGCGCAGCACCACGTAACAGCCGAGGACCGAGCAGACGACGCCCACGAGCAGCGCTGCCACGAGAGCGCGCTGCATGAAGGCCAGCGTGAACGGGTCGGTGAGCCAGTGGATCACGGCCGGGCCTCCTCCGCGGGAGCGGCCGCGCGGGCGGCGCGGATGGAGGCGGCAGACGTGACCGGGCCAGCGATCATGGCTCGGTCGGAGGGCAGCATTGGTCGATGACGATGGCGCCGCCGACGAAGAGCGCGTGGACGCCGAAGGCCTCGGCCACGCGCTCGGCGGTGAGCACCTCGCCGGGCACGCCGAAGCCGATCACCCTGTGATTGAGGAGCAGCACCTGCTGGAAGCGCTCCGAGGCGAGATTGAGGTCGTGGGTGGAGACGAGCACGGTCACTCCCTCGGCCCGAAGCGCATCGAGCACCTCGAGTGTGGACGTGCGCACCGAGACGTCCACCCCGGTGAACGGCTCGTCGAGCAAGAGCAAGTTGGGCTCCTGAGCCAATGCGCGGGCCAGGAACACGCGCTGCTGCTGGCCGCCGGAGAGCTCGGCGAGCGGCCGGTCCGCGAGCGGCCCCATGCTAAGCCTCTCGAGGCTCGCCAGGGCCGCCTGCTTGTCGGCCGCCTGCGGATGCCTGAGCCAGCCCAAGCGACCGTAGCGCCCCATGAGCACCACGTCGAACGCGCTGACCGGAAAGCGCCAGTCGATCTCCTCGCGCTGGGGCACGTAGGCGAGGCGAAGCTGCGGCGGCCCGCCTTCGAGGTCGATGCGGCCGCTACGCAGCGGCAGAAGCCCGGCGATGGCCTTGAACAAAGTCGACTTGCCGGCGCCGTTCGGCCCCACCACAGCGACCTGGCCGCCGGCCTCCACCTTGAGCGTCACACGGTCCAGAGCGACGTGCCCGTCGTAGTTCACCACGACGTCGCGCAGCTGGAAGCCGATGCCACTGGCGACTCTTGTCATCTGCGGCTTCACTTGAGGTTCTCGACTATCACATGGGTGTCGTACTTCATCATGGCGATGTAGTCGGGAGCCGGCCCGCTAGAGGACGTGAGCGAATGGTCGAGCAGGCCGGTGACGACCTTCACGTGTGCCGCCGAGGCGATCTGATCGGCCAGCTTGGGGTTCTCTTCGAGCTCCACGAAGATGGCCTTCACGTGCAGGCGCTCGATGGTGCGCACGAGACTCGCCATCTGAGCCGGCGTCACCGAAGCGCCGGCCGTGACGCTGGGGATGACGGCGCCCACCACTTTGAAGCCGTAGCGGTCGGCGAAGTAGCCGTGGCTCAAGTGGTTCATCACCAGGAGCCGACCGGCGGGAGGCACAGTAGCCACCTGAGCGCGGATCCAGGCGTCGAGGGCTTTCAGTTTCTGGATGTAGGCGGCCGCGTTCGCCTGGTAAATGCCGGCGCCCGGGGGATCAGCCGCCACCAAAGCATCGCGGATGTTGGTGACGTAGGTGATGACATCCACAGGGTCGAGCCACCAGTGAGGATCGACGGCCAGCGCCTTGCCGTAGTCAGGCTCGCCGGGCTTGGGCACGCGGGGAGCAAGCCCGGCAGAGACGGTGACGACGCGGGCGTGGCCGCCCGCGTTGGCGACCGCCTTGAGCAGCGTTCCTTCGAGCCCGCCGCCGTTGACGATGAGCACGTCGCTGCGTGCGACGGCGGCCAGATCGGCGGGCGCCGGCTGCCACTCGTGCGGGTCGACGCCCACCGGGATGAGCTCGCCGACGGTGAGCCGGCCGCCGGCAACGTTCTGGGCGATGTCGCGCAGGAAGCTCGTCGTGGCGATGACCTTCACGGGTCCGCGCGCACCATCCGAGCCACGCGACCCGCAGCCTGCCGACAGCATGGCCAGGACGGCGATGAGGCCCACCGCTGCAAGGACGACTGTGCGGCCGGCCACTGCGCGAGCACGCACAGCCATGCGGCGAGCCGCTGCGGAGGCGAACGCGCCCGGACGACGAATCACCGTGGCGCCAAGCACAGCCATGCGACGAGCCACCGCGCGCCTCATCGCGTGCGCACCCCGCCCCTGGCGCTGCCCGATGCCTCGCCCGAGCCACCGCCCGGCGCCTCGCCGGAACAGCGCCCGCAGACGCCGCTCAGCTGGACGACGTGCTCGTCGATGCGGAAGCCCGTCTTCTGGGCCGCCTCGGCGACGAGTCCGGAGCAGTCCAAGCTCGAGAGCTCGGCGGCCGCGCCGCACACCCGGCACACGACCGTGTGGCCGTGGGTCCTACCAGCCGCCACGAACGCCTCACAGTTGCTCGGGCCGTGCACGCGCTCGACCGCGCCTACGTCGGCGAGGATGTCCAGAGTCCGGTACACCGTGGTCAGACCCAAGCTCACCGACTCGGCACGGACGGCGTCGTG
>PMKX01000169.1 GCA_003158705.1 Actinomycetota bacterium | reverse complement strand
GAATCGACGCGCGCCTGGCGCAGGATGATCGGCTGGGAACGGATGATCTGGAAGCAAAGGTGGATTTCGTGCTCGCCTTCGCCATGGTTCACGAGTTGCCGGGCCAGGCGGGCTTCTTCGCCGAGGCGGCGCGTGCTTTGAAGTCCGGCGCTCAGGTGCTGGTGGCCGAACCGCGCGGCCACGTGACGAAAGAGGATTTCGCCAAGACTCTCACACTCGCCAGCCAGGCGGGGCTGTCCGTGGCATCCGAGCCGATCATCAAGTCCAGTCGCACAGCGCTCTTGCGCAAGCGGTGAGCCCATCCTCTCTCCGCTGCCGTCAGAGAACGAGTTCAGCGGACCAGGCTGGTTCTCCTGACCCAATTCCTCGACGGAGAACGTGCCCTCGCTTGGGCCGATCAATGTCAATTACTTTGCTGGTCGTCGAGCGGGTGACGCTTGTTGTCTGATGGAGTAACATATGGCGCCATGAAATGTCGTGGTCTCCTGATGATGGGCGTGTTCGCGGTCCTCCAGACGGGCACCGATTCCGGAGAGGTCCAGGCGCAGCTCGCGCCGGCACACGGCCCGCGGCAACTCGAATGGCCGTTGTGGACGATGACGGCACCGAAGCCCGGTCTTGAGGCAGCGCTGGGCGCTGGCGAGAGCGTGGTCACCATGGACGTCGATCCGCGCGGTTCGTTGGTCGCTGTCGCGGTACGCGATCCGGCCGGCACCGGGACGCTGCGTCTCTGGGATCTGCGTGGCAAACCCTTCCGCCCGGCGGCCGCCGCGCTCGACGGCCGTTCCGTCGAATCGCTCGTCTTCGCAGCCTTCGACGCCAGCCTGCTCGTGCTCAGCTCGGGTGGTGGCGAGTGGCGCATCCAGCGGTTCACCGTCGACGCCGCCGGAAACAAGCTGCTCGACGCGGGCACGCTGGTCAAGTCACGGGCACGCCTGGGCACCCTGATCACTGCGTTGTTGCAGTTCGATGGGGCCGAGCGCGTTTTCTACGGCCGCGAGCACGCTCCCGGCCGCTGGCAGGTCATGACCGTGAGGGGAGACGGCAGCCGCGCCTACGAGGTGACCGCCCCCGGAGGCAAGCCGACCCGCCTGACCGATCCCAAGGTCAGCGCCGGAAACGCCGACGAGAACATCATCCCACCGCGCGTGCAGAAGGCCGACTCGGCGCTGCCCCTCTCGCTTGGTCCGCGCGGCACGCTGCTGTGGCGTGCTGGCAACGGGTCTGTCATGGCGCAGAAGTATGAGGACAACTGGAAGCCTGCGAAGAAACTGGCCGGCGCCGACGGAGCGGAAGAGATGTTCACGGCAAACGGCTACTTTCGCATGCGCTGGCGCAAGGACGCCCCTGGAGTCGAACTGGTGAACGACGAGCACCAGCGGCGCGAGCGCGTCGCCGCCGAGGTGACGTTCCTCTCCCGCCCTGTCATCACGGCCAACGGCCGCGCCCTGATCGGCGAGATCGCGGCTGCGGGCGGGGCGTCGATGCTGCGCACCTTCGCCGTCACCGCCCCACTGGCTGCCGTGCGCCAGCTCGACACCGTGGCTCTGGAACCCAAGGACATCGAACGACTGGCCCGCGACGGCATGGCGCTGTCACCCTCACGAAACCCGTGGGAGCAAATCTACCAGCCCTACGAGGCTCTCCAGTACGAGGATCTCGGCTGCGGCTCCAAGGGCGACGTGCTGCAACCCGTGTTTGCGTCCATCGATGGCTTCTTCGAGGTGCTGAACGCCGGTTTCGAGGGCGTGTTCGTGATCGCCGAGCAACAACTCTCGCGCCCGGCCCTGAAGGACGTACTGGCGCAGATGGCACGGGTGGGAAAGGAGCACCACCACGCACGCCTGGTCAAGATTGCCGAGGCGGCGACCAAGGTTCTGGCCGGCAACCTGTCACATCCCGAGGGCAAGCTGATCAGGGCTGAGCGCCCGGCCCCAAGCACGCTGCCCATCGGTGCACCCGGCAAGAATGTGAGCTTCGCCGATTTCCATCCGCGCGGCCCGTACGCCGGCAGCCCACACCTGCAGAGCTACTTCCGCGCCTTTAAGCTGATGAACCAGCTCGAGCTCTCGCCCGCCGAGCACGACGTTCTGGCGCAGGATCAGGCCTTCGTCGCAGCCTTGCGGCACTGGACCGACGTGCAGCGGCCGTTCCTGGCCGGTACGCGGCGCAAGTTGCTGTTCGACGTGGGAGCCAAGCAGAGCGACATGCCACGCGAGTGCATTCCCGCCCGCGTGAGCGGCGAGCCGCCGCTGCTCTTCCCGCTGGCCTGGTCGCTGGACAGCGAGATTCTGGAGGGCTCCGTGATGCGAGCCGTAGGCCCGGGCTGCGGCACGGTGTCGGGCCGCCTTCTGCCGAACGGCCTCGACCTGCTGGCCGGGTTGGGCAGCGCCAAGGCGCGCGAGCTGAGCGCCCAGGAGATCGCGCGCTACCCCGGCCTGAAGGACGCGCAGCAGGCGCGCGCCGACGCCGCCGGCCGCCTCAGCTCGGCTACGACTTTCGTCGATTCGTTCCTTCACGCCGTTCAGCTCGTCTCGACGGCGAAACTGGTCCCCGAAGCGATCTCAGCCGACCTGTGGCAGCGCAGGCTGCTGCAGTCGGCGCTGGGTGGTTGGGTCGGCCTGCGCCACACTCTGGTGCTGTTGAATGAGGAAGGCGGCACCGAGTGCGACGACAGCTTCACACGCTTCGAGCACATGACCGTCGAACCGGCGCGCGGCGCGGTCGATCCGCTGCCCGCGGCGTGGCGGCAAGTGGGGGCGCTGCTCGGACAGCTCGCCGACCACGCGGGGAAGACGCCGGCAGCCAAGGGGCTGACCAAAGAGCTTCGGCAGACCGCTGCCGCCGCCACCCGATTCGGGGCTATGGCCGATCGCCAGCTCACCGGACAACCGCTGACCTCCGACGAATACTACGCCATCCAGAACTTCGCCGCCGCCATCGAGCACCCTTACATCGTGTTCAAGTCCGTGCTGAAGAAGGCCAGCGAGGAGGGCGCCGACATCCCGATGCCCGATCCCATGATGAAAATCGTCGACATCCAGCGCGCCAGCAGCGGCATCTGGCACGTGGCGGTTGGACGGCCCATCGAGGGTGTGGTGTTGCTCGGCGATCGCGGCGTGCTACTTCCGGCGTCGGGTGCCGTCTACTCGTACTATGAAGTCGTGGCGCCGGCCCCGATCGATGACAAGACCTGGCGCGCCCAGGTGGACAGCGCGCCCCGTCCCGACTGGGCGAAGCCGCTCTTGCCGGGAGACAAGACCAGGAAATCGGGCAAGACGCCCCAACCGTGATGCGCCTCGTTCTGGCGCTCATCCTCCTGGCTGCGGCGGACGTGACGGCGGCTGAACCATCGCCTCCGACGGGGAAGGGATGCATCACCCTGGTCGGCGACGTGATGCTGGGCCGCGGGATCGGACGCGAGATCGTGCGCCAAGGGCAGTCGCCCTGGGTGGAACTGGCGCGTGATCCGCGTCTTGCCTCGACTTGGGTGGGCAACCTGGAAGGCGTCGTGGCGCCGCCTCCCGCCTCGCCCTGCCCGCGGCGCGACGGGCTCTGCCTCGACATCGAGCCCGCGGCGCTGAAGTGGCTGAGCAGCACACCTTTCCGGGCTCTAGGCCTGGCCAACAATCATGCCGGCGTCGATCGCGGCCGCGAAGGTCTGAACTCCACGTGCCAGGCGCTGCAGGCACTGGGCCTCGTCGCCGTGACCGAAGACGACGGCCCGGCGCTGCTTCAGGTGGACGGTCATGAATGGGCCCTGGTGGCCGTGAACCTCGCTGGCCGTCCAGGCGACGAGCTGCGGGCGGCGCTCGAGCGGGCGCGGCTGCAGGTCGGCCTGGCCGGCGCGCGGACGCCGCTCGTCGCTCTGCTGCCGCACTGGGGCCGCGAGGGCGATCCACGGCCCCGCCCGGAGCAAGAGGATCTGGCGCGCCTGTTCGCGGCGTGGGGTGCCGCGGTGATTGCCGGATCGCACGCCCACGTCGTGCAGCCCACCTCCTGCGAGGACGGCGCGGCCGTCTTTTTCGGCCTGGGCAATCACATATTCGACCAGACGAGAGGCCGCGCCGCCGAGGCGCTGGCCGTAACCTGCTGTCCCGGCGCCGGACGTCTGGAATGCACATCGGTCGCCACGTCACGCACGCTGGCCTCGGCTGTTCCTCGCGCTGGCGCGGCCGGCCCGGCCTGCTCGGTCCCACTGGCCGTGCCGGATCGGCGCTGGCTGTCGCACCCGCATGCCAGCGAGCTCGTTTTCGTGCAACCCTTCCCGACTGCCGGTGAGGGCATGTTTTTCTCCCTCCGCCGGCACTGGTCCGCATTCGATCGCGAGAACGCCCTGCGCCCGTACGTGTTCCGGGTGGCCGAGAAAGATGGCGCCACTCGCATCGTCGACATCTGGCGCGGCACGGCGCTTGCCCGTCCCCTGATCGCAGCCCGCCTGATAGACGTCGGCGGCCGCACCCTTCTCTGCGCCATCCATCGCGCCGACTCGTTCCTTGCACCGCAACCCAGCACACCCAAGCGCGTGCACATCATCTACCACTGGACCGGCTTCGGCTTCGCCGGCGTGGACGACGACGCCGCCCTGTCCATGTGTCAGGACCTGTGAGGGGTGAAAACCTCATCGCGGTCACGCTGGCGAACTACGGCCCCGCGCCCGGACTCAACAAAGGCGTGGCATTGCGCCTGCAAGACAACCCCGCAAAGGTGGCCTGGAACCGCAGCCTTTGGGGGCGGCCTCGCCCAGATCGTCGTGCAATCCTCGAAGCAGCCCGCTTTATCGAAGGCACCGCCAGCTCGAGCCACACCGTGACCGCCAGCGCCACATAATCCGGTGCTCCACATATCGCCATCCTGCGATCTCTGCGCGCCCGACCGGTCGTCGATCCGAAGAGGCGCGGCGCTTCTGGATGACTGCCG
>PMKX01000040.1 GCA_003158705.1 Actinomycetota bacterium | reverse complement strand
GAGACTCGCGACAGGTGGGGCAGCCGAGTCATTGTCGCGCGCCAGCACAGCCAGCTGAGCCCGTCGCCGCTGCCGGCGCCCGCGAACGCCGCTGACGTGAAGACCTGGCTGGCCAAGACGTACGGTCCGCGGGGCGAACTGCCTGTCGACGAGCCCTGGTATGCGTCGATCCGCAGCATCGCCTACGACAACCAGTGGCGCGCGGACGCCCTGGTGGTGACCACGTCGCTGAAAGACGATGCCGCAGGGGTCGAGCAGGCGGAGCTCATCCAGGCGGCGCTCAGCGGCGCCGGCATCACGTTCGCGAAGAACCTCGAGGTGCAGTACACAGACGGCAGCACCATGGACGCCAAGATCAAGGATCTTGCCAACGACTACCGCTGAGCTNNTCGCGGTCGGCTCCGTGGTTTCGGCGGGCTGGACCCTGCGGTGCGGCTGGGCATAGTATCGGCCGGCCGCAGGGTGATCGGGCCGCCCACGCTTGTGAGCGTCGTGGCGGTCGGTCGGTTCTCACAAACGTGACGAGGGATACGTGAACCAGCAGGATCAGGCGCCGGTGGCGCGTTCTCGTGAGGCGGCCGCGCCGCTGTCGGAGAGCGATCACATCATCGTGGTCGATCGCCTCAGCAAGCACTACGGCGACCTCGTGGCCGTCGACGGCATCTCGTTCTTCGTGCGCCGCGGGGAGGTCNNCGAGGTATTTGGTTTCCTCGGCCCAAACGGGGCCGGCAAGACCACGACGCTGGAGATGATCGAGGGCCTCCGTCAGCCCGACGGCGGCGCCGTAGCCGTCGACGGTCTGGCCGTCTGGCCCGATCCGAAGCAAGTGAAGGGGCGTATCGGCGTGCAGCTGCAGGCCACCGCGCTGTTCGACTACCAGAAGCTGTGGGAGATCTTGCGTGTGTTCGGCTCCTGCTACGGCATGCGACGCTCCCGCGAGGAGATCGTCGGCCTGCTCGACCGTGTGGGCCTGGCCGAGAAGGCCGAGAGCTACGCCAACGAGCTCTCGGGCGGCCAAGCTCAGCGCCTCTCGATCGCCCTGGCTCTGGTCAACGACCCGGTGGTCACCTTTCTGGACGAGCCCACCACGGGTCTGGACCCGCGCGCACGGCGGGCGCTGTGGGACGTCATCCGCGACATCAATGCCTCCGGTACCACGGTGGTGCTCACGACGCACTACATGGAGGAGGCTGAGCGCCTGTGCGACCGGGTGGCCGTCATGGACCACGGTCGCGTCATGGCGCTCGACACGCCGCGCACGCTCGTGGACGGCCTGGGCGCCGAGGCGCGTGTGACGTTCACGCTCAGCGAGCCGCTGCCGCTCGACGAGCTCTGCGCTCTAGACGGGGCCACCACGTGCGACGCCCACGAGGACGGGCACTACGTGTTGCAGGCCGCCAGCGCCCAGCACTCCGTGGTCTCGCTGCTCGCCCTGGCGGCTGAACGTGACCTGCGCATCGCCAACCTGGACGTGCAGGGCGCCAATCTGGAGGACGTGTTCCTGGCCATGACCGGGCGCAAGCTCGTCGACGACGACCAGCAAGAAGGATCCGTGGCGCCAGCCGGAGGCAAACGGCGCTCGATCTTCGCCGGCAGGGAGCGCTGATGCGCACGTTCTGGGACTTCGTCCGCGCCGAGAACCAGATGTCGATCCGCAACCGTCAGGCGCTGTTCTGGAGGTACTTCTTCCCGATCCTGCTCATGGGCCTGCTCGGCATCGTCTTCGGTCACGGCTACGGAGGCGACTTCAAGCTGGCCATCGTGCCGCAGGACCACGGCATGGTCGCCAACGCGCTCACGCAGGCCTTCAAGAGCGCGCCCGGTGTGAAGGTGCGCGTCCCGGCGACGCAGCAGGATGCCATGCGACAACTCAGAGACGGTGACATCCAGGGTGTGCTGGTGGTGCCCGCGGGAACGCAGCAGCGCTTCCAACAGGATGCCGGCACCACCGCCCTGCCGTTCTACTTCGACAACTCCAACCTGAGCTCGGCCGGTCAGGTGACCTCGCTCACGGGGCAAGTGGTCACGGCGGTCGGCGATCGCCTCAGCGGCATTTCGCCCAAGCTCGGCCTCGCGCCTGCGGGCATCAAGACCCATAGCTTCAACTACCTGGACTTCCTGGTGCCCGGCGTGGTGGCTCTCGCTCTGATGCAGAACGGCGTCTTCGCCGTCGGCGGCCGTATGGTGTTCGACAAGCAGAAGGGTGTTCTGCGCCGCCTCAGGGCGACGCCCATGCCGCTTAGCAGCTACGTGACCTCCAACGTGCTTGTCCAGCTCGTTTCGGCGCTCGTCCAGACGGCGTTGATCCTGGCAGTGGGGATGGTCATCTTCAAGGTCAAGATCAACGGCTCGTTGCTCAACACGGGCGTGCTGGCCGTCATCGGTGCCGGCTGCTTCGTGAGCCTGGGGTTCGCCATCGCCGCTTTCTCCAGCAACATCGAAGTGGCCCAGGCTCTGATGCAGATCGTGCAGATGCCGATGATGTTCCTGAGCGGCATCTTCTTCCCCATGAACAACGCGCCCTCCTGGATACAGCCCGTGGTGAAGGCGATGCCGCTGAAGTACCTGGCCGACGGCATGCGGTCCGTGGTCGTGGACGCCCACAGCTTGTGGTGGATCCGTTGGGACATCCTCATTCTGCTCGCCTTCAGCCTCGTGTTCCTGACCATCTCCGTACGCTTCTTCCGCTGGGAGTAGGTGAGCATGGCCCGCTTCCGCACGATCAACCGGCGCGACGCCTGGCGTGGCGTGCTCATGGTGGTGCTCTTCATGCTGGTGATGTACTTCGCGCTGGAGTGGGTGAGGCCGCGACGCGGGATTTTCCTGGCCGTGGCGCTCATTCTGGCGGTCGGTTGGGCCATCGTGGCCTGGTACGCGCGTGCCTACGGATACCGGTGCGGCGACTGCGGCAAAGTGTTCCAGATCGCCGGCTACCGCAACTTCACCAGTCTGCAGGCGGTGGGCAAGCGCCCGGATGGCACTTACCAGGCGTACAAGTGGCTCGTCTGTCCGCATTGCGGCAAGCGGACCAAGGCCGTCGTGCTGCGCAAGGCCGACCTGAGCGGCGGCGCCAAGAAGCGCCGCCGCGACTGAGCCCCGCGCACTAGCTCGCCCCTGACTCACGCGCCAAGCGCTCGAGGTGGTAGGCCACCACCGCGGCGAGCTCGTCGGGCCCGGCACGCACGATTTTCAAGTCGGGCAGGCTGGCGAGGAAGTCGCGCTCGTAGCTACTCTGCGGCAGACGGTGGTCGAGCACCACCACCACGCCGCTGTCGGTCTCGGTGCGGATGAGGCGTCCGAACCCTTGGCGGAACCTCAGCACGGCCTCCGGCAAGTAGAAGGCGCGAAACCAGTCGCGACCCTCTTCGATGGCGGCGCGGCGGCGCGCCTGAAACAGCGGGTCCTGACGCGGGAACGGCAGCTTGGCGATGACGAGGCAGACCAGTGCGTCGCCGGGGAAGTCCTGCCCCGTCCACAGGGAGTCCACACCCAGGAGCACGGTGGAAGGGTGGCTGCGGAACTCTTCGGCCAGGGCTGCGGCGCTGCCGTGCAGACCTTGCGCCAGGAGGACGACGCCGTCCTGCTCTGCGTGCTCGCCCACCTCGGCGGCCACGCGCTGCATGTCGCGCTTGTTGGTGAACAGCGCCAGCATGCGTCCGCCGGTCACTTCAGTGAGGCTCTTGAGGCGCTGCGCCTGGCGGCTCGCCAGCTTGTCGGGCGCGAACACGGCCTGCGGGTCGTGCTCGAGGACGAGCACCGCCTGGCGACGATAGTCAAAAGGCGAAGGCATGATGCGCTCGACCACGTCGAGGTCGCCGCCGAGGCCGGCCATGTCGCGGAAGTAGGCGAACGACGAGGTGGCGGTGAGGGTGGCGCTGGTGAGCACGACCGCCCGCAACTGGTCCCAGAGGGCGGAACGTACGTGGGCCGCCGGCGTGAGCGGGGCACGCGTGAGCGTCCAGCGCAGGGAGGACGCCGGGCCGTCGGGACCTGCAGCCCGGCGTCCTGGAGCCTCGATCTCGCCCCAGACAACGTGGTCTGAGCCGGTCGGCTCAGGAAGAGTACCGGCCAGCTCGCCGGCCTGCTGCGCCTCGTCGGCAAGGGCGCGCACCATGGCTGCGTCACGGTGCTGCTCGGGAAGCACATCGGCTGCCTGACCGGCGGCTTGGGCGAGCGCTGCCAGGCCCTGCGCCAGCGTCGCGCTCGCCTCCTCGAACCGGTCCCACTCCGGGAGCTCGCGCAGGCCGGCCGTGAGCCACACCGTCTGGCTGTACTCGTCGTCCGCGCGGCTACGGTTGCGTGCGCTGCCGCGCCCACGGGAGCCGCGCTCTTCGTCGTCGTTGGTGCGCACCACGTCGAGCAGGTGCTGGAGTGCCGTGCCTACGTCGGCAGCGTACTGAGGCAGGTGCGAGACGGCGCGCTCGCACTGCGCCGCGGCAGCATGCAGCATCGCCGCCTCTGCCTTCTCCGCGGCGCGTTCGGCCGCCCGGAGGCGAGCGGCCAGCGACCTCTGCGCGTGCCGGCCGCGCAGGTCGCCGACCAGGTCGTCGACGGTGAGCCGGCTGAGCACCTGGCTGAACGCCGACATGGCCTCGTCTGGCAGCAGGTGCGCCTCGTCGATGACGGCGTTCTCGAACTGGGGAAGGGTATCGCGCGCGGTGAGCAGGAGTGCGTGGTTGACGCACACCAGGTGCGCGCGCTCGGCGCGGGCACGCGCCAGCCGCCAGTGGCAGCGCGTGCGGGTGGGGCAGCGGCGGCCCAGACAGGTGGCTGTGGACGAGCGCAACTCGCGAGCGAGGTCGCGCAGGGCCGGGAGGACTTTGCCGGCCCGGTAGGGGAGTGCGGACAGGTCGACCTCGCCCCAGCGGGCGCGGCCGACCAGATACGCGAGGGCCAA
>PMKX01000203.1 GCA_003158705.1 Actinomycetota bacterium | reverse complement strand
CGCAGGTAGTCGAAGCCGAACTCCGAGTTGGTGCCGTACGTGACGTGGGCGGCATAGGCGGCGCGGCGCTCCTCCGGAGACATCATCGTCTGGATGCAGCCCACCTCGAGGCCCAAGAAACGATAGACCTGGCCCATCCACTCGGCGTCGCGGTGCGCCAGGTAATCGTTGACCGTGACCAGATGGGCGCCCCGACCGGCGAGCCCGTTGAGGTACATGGGCATGGTCGCCACAAGAGTCTTGCCTTCGCCGGTCTTCATCTCGGCGATGTCGCCCTCGTGCAGCACGATGGCGCCCATGAGCTGCACGTCGAAGGGGCGCATGCCCAAAGAGCGCTGGGCGCCCTCGCGGGCGACGGCGAAGGCCTCGAAGAGCAGGTCGTCGAGCGGCTCGCCGCGGGCGAGGCGCTCCTGGAACTCGGCCGTGCGGCCGCGCAACTGCTCGTCGGAAAGCGCGCTCACCTGAGGCTCGAGCTCGCTGATGGCGACGACCTGCTGCTGCAGCATCTTCGTGCGCTTGCCTTCGCCGGCGTGCAGCAGCTTCTCGACGATACTAGGCATGAGGCGTTCTACTCCCTGCTCGGCGAACGATGGCGCGCGCCGCTAGCCACGCTGCGGCTCGATGAGCCCATAGTGGCCGTCGCGCCGCCGGTAGACGACGTTGGTGTCGTCGGTCTCGGCATTAGTGAACATGAAGAAATCGTGCCCCACAAGCTCGAGCTGCAGCGTGGCCTCTTCCACCGACATCGGCTTGAGCGCGAACTGCTTGCTCTTGACCACGCGGCCGTGGTCGGTGGTGATGAGGGTCTCCTCTGCGGCGAACTCGGCAGCCGCCGCTGCCTCATCGGAATCCGCGGCAGCCTGCGCCGACTCCGGCGCCTGTTTGGCCCCAGCATGGCGCAGGTTCTTGTGCTGCATCTTGTCGTGGTACTTCTTGACCCGCCGCTGCAGCTTGTCGGCGACCAGGTCGATGGAGGCGTACATGTCGGCGGACGACTCTTTGGCCCGGATCACGGGACCGCGCGTGAAGATGGTCGCTTCGGCCACATTGGGGCTTGCGATGCTGGGGTTCTTCTCGACCGTGAGTTCCAGCTCGACCCTACTCACCTCGTCGATGTGTCGCTCCTGCAGAAGGCGATGGACACGCGCCAGCTTCTCCTCGGCGTAGCCCTGCAGTGCATCGGTGACGGCGACATTGCGGCCTTTGACCTGTATCTTCATCGGCGTCGCTCCTTCGTGCAGAGGTTGAGTGAGAACATCAGAGCCGCGCCGCCCTGACGGTGCGCGCGAACGTGAAGACGTGGGGTTCGAGTCCGGCGGCGACTAGCATCGACGAGCACTGGCTGAGTGTCTCACCCGTGGTGAATACATCGTCAATGACTACTACCCGCTTGACTCCCGCCGCTACCCTTTCGGCGTCGCGGACGAGGGCGAAAGCGCCGCGCACGTTGGCCGCCCGTTCGGCCTTGGCGAGGCCGCTCTGGCGACGCCCGTGGCGCGTGCGCACGAGCAGCGGAGCAAAGGGCAGACCGGCGGCTCGCGCCAAGTCGCGGGCGAGCAGCTCGGCCTGGTTGAAGCCGCGCTCAAGCTTGTGGCCACGGTGGGCAGGCACGCAGGTGACGAGATCCACAGCGGCCGCCGCACTTGCTGGTGCCGCGTCGGCCACGTCGATGCCGGCGCCGACGTGGCCCCCGACATCGCCCATGCCGGCCAGAGCGACGGCGACCCGCAGGGGCAGACGCGGTGCCGCCAGCGCGGCCATCTCGGCCACTACTGAGCGCAAGGCGCCGAACTTGCAGGCCGTGACCAGGCGCCGAGCCGGCCCCTCGTAGGCAAAGGCGGCGCCGGCCGAAGCGAAGGCCAGGTCGCGGCCGGTGCACTCGGGGCACGGTTGCGACGGCGGCACGTCCGGACAGCCGCAGCGAGGGCAGCCCGGACCATCGAGCCGACGCAACTGCGCCCCGCACTCGGCACACAGCCACCCGCCGGTGCGGCCGCACTGCACGCAGCGCCGCGGCAAGAGAAGGTCGACGAAGCTCTCGAACAGGTCACGGGCCGAGGCGCTCATGAGAGGCCGTCCTCGGCCGCCACCTGCGTATGCGGACGGATACGCGCACCCAGCGGCACGACGGCCCCAGCCGCTACGTCCGTGCCGTCGCCGATGACGGCGCCGTCGCCGATGGTGGCGCCGTGATGGATGCGCACACCGCGGCCGATGATGCCGCCGACGGCCGAGGCGCCGCGACCGGTCTTGCCGCCGTCCCAATGGATGACGCCCGAGAGCACAGCGCCGGCCTCTATGACACAGTCGTCGCCGATGATGAGCGGGCCGATGAGCTCGGCGTCGTCTTCCACGCGGCAGCCGCCGCCGATGAGCACCGGCGGCTTGATGCGAGCGTTGGGCGAGACCGTGGACCCCGGACCCACCCAGACGTTGCGGCTCACGCTCTCGCCCGGCACCTGCACCCGCACGCGGCCCAGCAGGGCGTCGAAGTTGCCGATGCGGTACTGGTCGATGTTGCCGACGTCGTTCCAGTATGAGTCCAGGCGCCAGATGTGGAACGGATCGCCGGCGCTCAGCAGGGCCGGGAACACGTGCAGGGCGAAGTCGACGAAGACCCCGGCGGGGATGTAGTCGAAGATGCGCGGCTCGAAGGCGTAGATGCCGCAGTTGCAGAGTACGGAGCGCGCCTCCTCGCGCGCAGGCTTCTCCTGGAAGCCGGTGACTCTCCCGTCACGGTCATGCACCACGACGCCGTAAAGCGAGGGGTCCTCGACCTGCTTGACGGCGATGGTGGCGATGCCGCCGCTGCGCTTGTGCGCCGCCACCAACGATGCAAGGTCGACGTCCGTGAGGGCGTCGCCTGAGACCACGACGAAAGTCCCTTCGCCGAGAGCGTCGCGGCAGGCGCCCACCCCCCCCGCCGTACCCAGCAGCTCGGGCTCGACGTTGTAGTGCAGATGCAGCCCGTAGCGAGAGCCGTCGCCGAAGTACTCCTGGATCGCCTGGGGATGATGATGCAGGTTGGCGGCCACCTCGCTGATGCCGTGGCGGCGCAGCAGGCGCAGGATGTGCTCCATGACGGGCCGATTGAGGATCGGCACCATGGGCTTGGCGATGAGCTCGGTAAGCGGCAGTAAGCGTGTGCCGAGTCCGGCGGCCATGATCATCGCCCGGGGCCGAGGAGTGGCGACGCGCGGACTCACGGGATGCACTTCCTCATGAGATGCAGGTTCCCTGCTGGCAGGCCGCTCGCAGCGCATCGCCGTAGGGCGCGCGGAGCACGCCCACCTCGGTCACGATGGCCGTGATGTTGGCCGCCGGCGTCACGTCGAACGCGGGGTTGCCGGCACGCGCGCCGGGCGGCGCCGTGGGCACACCCGCGAATGAGGTGACCTCGTCCTGAGCGCGCTCCTCGATAGGGATGGTGGCGCCGGTCATGTGGCTGCGGTCGACCGTGGAGAGCGGCGCCGCCACGTAGAAGGGAACGGTGTGCTCCTTGGCCAGCACGGAGAGCGTGTACGTACCGATCTTGTTGGCCGCATCCCCGTTGGCCGCGATCCGGTCGGCGCCCACCAGTATGGCCTGCACGTCGCCGCGCGCGATGTAGTGGCCGGCCATGCTGTCGGTGATGAGCCTGTACGGGATGCCCTCCACCTGCAGCTCCCAGGCGGTGAGACGCGCGCCCTGCAACCACGGGCGCGTCTCGTCGACGAGCACGTCTATGTGTTCGTAGCGTGCGAACGCTGCCCGTACGACGCCGAGGGCCGTGCCGTAGCCGGCCGTGGCCAGGGCGCCGGCGTTACAGTGCGTGAGGATGGTGTCGCCGGACTTGAGCAAGCCGGCTCCGTGAGCGCCGATGCGCAGGCAGCGCTCGATGTCGTCGTCGTGGATCTGCTGAGCGCGCGTGAACAGGGCGGCGGCCAGCGCCTGCGGCTCCGCCGCCTCCGGCGTGCTCGTCTGCTGCCAGACCTTGCGCATCTCACCGATCGCCCAGCTGATGTTGACGGCCGTAGGCCTCGTGGCGGCCAGCCCCGCGGCAGCCTCTTCGAGGGCGTCGCGGACGGCCGGCAGGTCGGCGCCGACAGCAGCCGCCTGGCGAGCTGCCAGAGCCAGTGCGCCGGCCGCAGCGACACCGAGTGCCGGCGCGCCCCGCACCGTCATGTCGACGATGCGCTGCGCCAGCTCTTGCCAGGTGGCGCAGCGCACGTACTTCTCCTCGTGCGGTAGCACCCGTTGGTCGATGAGCACCACGGCGTCGGGTCGGATCTCGACCGTGCGGATGCGCAGCCTGGAGCCCGGCCCGTGACCGTTCGCAGCATCTGCCGCCCGCCTGGTGGGTTCGCCAGCCATGAGCACCGGCTGCAGGCTCAGGTGCCTTGGTTCCAGGAGGCCAGGTAGGCGGCCTGCTCCGCGGTGAGCGTGTCGATGGCGACCTTCATGGTCGCCAGCTTGAGTCGGGCGATCTCGGCGTCGATCTCGGCCGGCACCACGTACACCTTCTTCTGCAGCTCGGCGTGATGGCCGACCAGGTACTCGGCACTGAGCGCCTGGTTGGCGAAGCTCATGTCCATGACGGACGCCGGGTGGCCTTCGGCGGCGCTGAGGTTCACCAGCCGCCCCTCGGCCAGCAGGTAGATGCGGCGCCCGTCGGCGAGCGTGAACTCCTCGACATACTCGCGAATGGTGCGCCGCTTGACGGCCAGCGCCTCGAGGGCCGGGATGTCGATCTCGACGTTGAAATGGCCCGTATTGCAGACGATGGCGCCGTCCTGCATGGCCTCGAAGTGCTCCTTGCGCAAGACATGGATGTCACCGGTGGCCGTGATGAACAGCCGTGCCACCTTGGCCGCCTCGGCCACGGTCATGACGCGGAAGCCGTCCATGACCGCCTCAAGGGCGCGCAGCGGGTCGACCTCGAGCACGACGACGTCGGCCCCGTGGCCCTTGAGACGCATCGCCAGACCGCGCCCACACCAACCGTAGCCGGCCACGCAGACGACGGTGCCGGCGATGAGGATGTTGGTGGCCCGTATCACACCGTCGAGCGTGCTCTGGCCAGTGCCGTAGCGGTTGTCGAACATGTGCTTGGTATTCGCGTCGTTGACGGCCATGACCGGGAACATGAGGCCGCCCTCGGCCTCGAGCGCCTTGAGACGGATGACACCCGTGGTGGTCTCCTCGGTGCCGCCGATGATGTCTGAGGCCATGTCCGGCCGCTCCGCATGCAGCACACCGATGACGTCGGCACCATCGTCCATGGTGATGTGGGGTCGATGGTCGACGCAGGCGTTGATGTGGTCGTAGTAGGTCGCGTCGTCCTCGCCTTTGATGGCGTAGGTGCGCACGCCGTATTCCTTGACCAGCGCGGCGGCCACGTCGTCCTGCGTGCTTAGCGGGTTGGAGGCACAGAGCACGATGTCGGCGCCGCCGGCCTTGAGGGTGCGCATGAGGTTGGCTGTCTCGCTGGTGACGTGCAGGCAGGCGCCGACGCGCGCACCCTTGAGCGGCTGTTCGGTCGCGAAGCGTTGCCGAATGGAGGCCAGTACGGGCATCTGCATGTCGGCCCACTCGATGCGCAGCGCCCCTTGCGCGGCCAGACTCTCATCTTTGACGTGATGGGGAGATGTGCTCACGGCGACCCCTCGTTCGTTTGGGCCCCGGCCACCTGCACCATACCGCAGGCAGCCACCGGCAGACCGTAGTACGCAGCCAGGATGACGGGCGCAACGAGGCAGTCGGCGACAGCTTTGCAGCCCGCCGCCACTGCCGCCTGAGACTCGAACGGCGTGAGCCGATGAACATCGGTCACGCCCGCCACCACGATTCCAGAGTATACACGAGGCCCTTGCGAGCCTCGACCGAGGCGCGGTTGATGTTGCGGCGGGTGGTAGACGCCGGCAAGCACGGGAAAGGTGCGCGGCACGCCGGCCGGCCAACGGCCGGTCAGAGGGCCGCGCACCTCCAGGTTGACGTGGTCGCCGACCCAGGCTGCCTCCGGCGCCTCCCCTGCAGCCAGCCAGCGGATGGGCATCACCAGGTTCAGCGTCGCCGCCGGCGACGCGGCGGCTAGCTCCCTCAGCAGCCGGAAGAGCCGCCCCGCGAACGGCCGGCGCGGCCGCAGCTCGGCGCGACTGAGAACGAGAGGCTCGAGGCTCGGGAAGAGCGCTGCGAGAAGAGGATGGCGCGCCAGCGTATCGGCGACGATGGGACGACCGCCGGCCGGCGCCTCAGCCATCGCCGTCGCCGACCGCCAGGAGTCGCTTCATGTGCTGGATCGCCTCGACCGGTGTCGGATCCACGCCGTAGAGCCCGGCCAAGTAGTAGGAGACCCAGTCGCCCAGGTAGAGGACCGACAGAACCCGCGCCAGCGGGCTGGCCCCATGTGTGACGATGCGCTCGACACCGCCCGCGTGTGCCTCGACCTCGGCCAACGTCAGATGAAAGCGACGCTGCACACGCGGCGGCATGTGCTCGTCCTCGAGTTGGACCACCCGCAGGCGCCGCGAGAGCTCGGGCGCCGCCGTCCAGCCCACGACCTCGTTGTGGTCGAGCTCGGGCAGCTCGGCGTAGGCAGCCGGCGCTTTGGCGTTCTCGTTGATCTGCGTCTTCCAGCGCCGGGCCGCGGGCACCGTGAGGCCGGCTCCGTAGACGAGGACCATATGGTCGCGCAGGCGAGCGGCGATCGCCTTGGCCTGGTTGAGCTCCTCGGGCACGTCGGACGCGAAGTCGGCGGCCATGCCGCGCACTAGTGCAGCCGCCTCGTGGACCTGAGCCGAAAAGCCCTCGGTGAGGCCCGCCCGTTCGAGCGCCGCTGCCAGCGGCACGGCCAGACGACCGAGCGCGGCGCGCGGCTGCAGACCGCCACTCACGCGCACCAGGGGCAGTCCGCGCTCGACCGCCAGCGCCGCGAGCGCACCACCAGAGGCTACGCACAGCGGCGCGCACCCGCGCTCCAGGGCCGCCTGCAGGCAGCTCAGCGTCTCTTCCGTGTCGCCGGAGTAACTGACGGCGACGACCAAGGTGCCGGAGTCGACCCAGGCAGGCAAGTCGTAGCCGCGCACGACCAAGGCCGGCACGGCCAGTGCCGGCACGCAGGCGAGGACGACGTCGGCGCCGATGGCCGACCCGCCCATGCCGCAGACCACGACGCCGTCGGGCCTGCCCGACGCGACGAGCCGCTTGCCGGCAAGCGCGGCGAGAGCCCGCGTGTAGCCGGCCTCGAGCTGCTCCGACNNCCCGCCCATGCCGCAGACCACGACACCGGTGGGCCGCGCTCCGCCGGCGGCGGCGCGGCCCAGGTCCACGTCGGCCAGCTCGGCCCGTGCCTGGGCGTAGCCCTCCTCGAGTTGCTGCGGAAGGCTCGCGATGGCGCTCTGCATGTCGCTCGCGTCCTTCAACGGCACATCCGGTTCGCCCATCGTCTGCTCCTCACCCGGCGCGGATGACGCCCAGAACGAGGTCGCGCTTCTCTTCCATCTCCGCCTCGCTGTCGGCACCCAGGTTGAGTCTCACGAGAGGTTCCGTGTTGGAGGGCCGCACATTGAAGTGCCAGGTCGGGTAGTCGACCGAGATGCCGTCCAGGTGGTCCACCTTGCCGTCGGCGAAGCGAGCCTCTACACGGCGCAGGGTGGCGGCGACCTCGTCGACCTTCGAGTTGATCTCGCCGGAGATGAAGTAGCGGCGGCGCAACGGCTCGAGCAGCTCGGCCATGGTGGCCCCCTTGCTGGAGAGCAGCTCGAGGATGAGCAGCGCCGGTATGAAGCCGGAGTCGGCGTTGTGATTGTCGGCGAAGTAGTAGTGACCCGAGACTTCGCCGCCGAACAGCACCGGCTCGCGGCGCATCCGCTGCTTGAAAAAGGCGTGACCCACGCGATTGATGAGCGGCACGCCACCGTTGGCACGGATCGTGTCCGGCACGGCACGGCTGGCGCGCAGGTCGTAGAGGATGGCAGCGCCTGGGTGCTTCGCGAGGAGCGCCTCGGCGAGCAAAGCGGTGACGAAGTCGCCGGGCACAAACTCGCCGGCTTCGTCGATGAAGAAGCAGCGGTCGGCGTCGCCGTCCCAGGCGATCCCCAGATCGGCCTTCTCCGCCTGCACGCGCTCGCGGATCATGCGGCTGTTCTCGGCAAGCAGCGGGTTGGGCTCGTGGTTGGGGAACGTGCCGTCCACGGCGAAGAACATCTCGATTGGCTTGATGGGGCTGTCGCCGAACACCAGGGGCGCCAGCCTGCCGGCGACGCCGTTGGCGGCATCCATGACGACCGTGTACGGCTTGAAGGCGTGCACGTCAACAAGCCGATGCAGGTGACTGACGTAGGCCGGGTACAGGTCCACCGACTCGCGACCGACCGTGGCCGGCTTGGCCGGCAGCTCGCCCATCGCCAGGACGCGACTGCTGAGCTCGGGCATGCCCTCTTCGCCGCTCAGCGGCAGCGCTCCCTTGCCGACGAGCTTCATGCCGTTGTACTGCGGGGGGTTGTGCGAGGCGGTCACCATGGCGCCGCCGTCAAGATCTCGCGCGGCGACACCGTAGTACAACATCTCGGTGGCCACCAGACCGAAGTCGACGACCGCGGCGCCGGCTCGTGCGGCTCCAGCCGCGAACGCGTCCAGCAGCTCCGCCGACGACGGGCGAGGGTCCATGCCCACGGCCACGCGAGCGGCGCCCAGCTGCTGCGTCAGGGCGCAGCCGACACGCTCGGCGACCGCTGCGTCGATCTCCTGCGGGAACAGACCGCGGATGTCGTAGGCCTTGAAGATCTCGGGCGCGATACTCATCGTCCCTCCCCACTCTGCTCTACATCGCGGAACTGCACGCTGTTGTCTGGCAGCTCGACGCCCGGGTGCAGACAGATGCCGTTGGCGAGGCGATTGCCGGCGCCCACACGGCACGCCTCGCCGAGGATCGCGTGGCTCACCTGTGTGCCGGCGCCGACCCAGCTGTCGCGCACCAGCACACTGCCCTCGACGCTGGCATGAGCGCCCACGCGCGCACCGGCTTGGACGACCGACTCCACCACGGTGGCCCCTTCGCCCACGGAGGCGCCGGCACCTATGACGGCCAACGGCCCGACCTGGGCTCCGGCGCCCACCTCGGCGCCATCTGCGACGTAGCTCGGCGGCACGATGCGCGCCGTGGCCGCCACGCGCGCCGAGGAAGAGACGTGCACATAGCCTGGGCCAAGCTCGTCGGCCACGGCCGTCTTGAGAGCGCCCTCGAGTATGTCGAAGTGGGCCTGCAGGTAGCTCTCGGGCGTGCCGATGTCGCGCCAGTACGCCGCGCCCACGAAGGCGAACAGCGAGCCGGCCTGCGCGAGCTTGGGAAACACGCCCCGCTCGATAGAGAACATGCGTCCGGCGGGGATCATCTCCAACACCGGCGGCTCGAGCACGTACACGCCCGCGTTGATGAGCCCGCCGCCGCTGTGCTCGTTGCCGGGCTTCTCCACAAAAGAACTCACGCTGGCATCGGGGCGCACACATACCAGCCCGTACCGGCGTGGGTCCTCGACCGGCGTGAGGAAGATCGTGGCCATGGCCGCCTTCTCCTTGTGCAGCCTCGCCAGCGCACCCAGGTCGACGTCGGTGAGCACATCGCCGTTGAGGGCGAAGAGCGGGCCGTCGTCGAGGCGCGACTGGACGTTCTTGATGGCGCCCGCGGTGCCCAGCGGCTCGCTCTCGACCACATGCTCGACGGCGATACCGTACTGCAGACCGTCGCCACACTCCGTCTCGATGGCCGACGCCAGAAAGCCGCTCGAGAAGATGACTCGCTGCACACCATGGCGGGCGAGGAGGTCCAGAACGTAGGTGATGAAGGGGCGTTCGACGACCGGCGCCACCGGCTTGGGCACGCGCGAGGTGATAGGTCTAAGGCGCGTGCCTTCGCCACCCACCAAGACGACCGCCTGCGTGCAGAGCGGGTGCTCGCTCATACGCCGGTGCTCAGCCGTTGGCGACCGGGGCCCGCGCAAGGCCGAGGTCGCCGGTTCCCACACCGTCGTACTCGAACCCCGCCGCGGCAAGCGTCTCCGGGTCGAGGAAGTTGCGCCCGTCGAGGACGAACGGCCGACGCATGAGCTCACGTGCCGCCGGCCAATCGAGACGGGCGAACTCCGCCCACTCGGTCACGAGCACGACCGCGTCGGCGCCACGTAGCGCCTCCATAGCGTCAGCGCACAGCGTGACGCCCGGAAAGAGAGCATGGTCACCCGGCGCTATCACCGGATCGTAGGCGGACACAGTGGCGCCCTCACCCAGCAACCGGGCCGCCAGCACGATCGAGGACGCCTCACGCAAGTCGTCCGTGTTGGGCTTGAACGTAAGACCCAACAGGGCGACGTGCTTGTCGCGCAGCTGGCCGAGATGACGCTTGAGCTTGCCCACCATGCGCCGCTTCTGCAGGTGATTGACCTCCAGCACCGCGGTGAGCAGCTGGAAGTGGTAGCCGGAGTTACCGGCCAGCTGCTTGAGAGCCTGCACGTCCTTGGGAAAGCACGACCCGCCATAGCCGATACCCGCTTGCAGGAAGTGTGGCCCGATGCGGTGGTCGAGTCCCATGCCGTGGGCGACCGTGCGCACGTCGGCGCCGACCTGCTCGCACACGTTGGCGATCTCGTTGATGAACGAGATCTTGGTGGCCAGGAAGGCGTTGGAGGCGTACTTGATCATCTCCGCCGTGGGCACGTTGGTGCGTACAACCATAGTGTCGATACCGCGGTAGAGCTCCTCGACCGCGTCGCCGTCCTCTACCGTGGACGAGCCGATGACGATGCGGTCGGGCTCCAAGAAGTCCTGAATAGCGGCGCCCTCGCGCAGGAACTCGGGATTGGATACGTAGGTGACTTCACCCTTGAGCCCTGCCGCCTCGAGGTCGGCGACGATGCGTTCGCCCGTGCCCACGGGCACGGTGCTCTTCATCACGAGCAGACGCCGTCCGCCGCGCTGCGCGATCTGGTGCGTGGCGTTCAGCACGCGCGAGAGGTCGGCGTCGCCGGCCAGCGTGGGCGGCGTGTCGACGGCGATATACAGCGTGTGACAGGCTGCGAGCAGCTCGTCGTACGAAGTCGTGAACGAGAGACGGACCGCGTTGTCCTCGATGAGCTTGTCGAGGCCGGGTTCGTAGATGGGGACCGCGCCACGGCGCAGGCTCTCGACCTTGGCCGCGTCGACGTCCATGCACACCACGTGGTGACCAAGATGGGCAAAGCAGACCGCGGTCACGAGGCCCACGTAGCCCGTGCCGACGACGCCGATTGGCGCCCCTCCCTCCGTCACTGACTGACCTCCCATCCGTTCGCTTTCAGGCTCTAGGGTCTGTCAGTTTACCATAGGCTCAGCGTCGCTCGCCTTGCCGCCCGAGCGTGGCGTTCCTATACTACGAAAGCCAAAACGAAGGGAGAATGCGCATGAAACGCTGGTGTCTGTTGATCGTCGGGTTCGTCGGCCTCTGCGTTGGTCTGGCCGCCGGCCCCGCACCAGCGGTCGCCGCCTCATCGGTGGCGCGCGGCCTCTGCGACGTCGATCTGCCGAACATGACGCTCGCCGCGCGACTGCCCGTGATAAACGAACTCGGTGCCCAGCTCCACGTCAAGTACCTGCGCCTGGTCTTCGACTGGCCCACGGCGGAACCCAAGCGAGGGCATTTCAATGAGCAGTACTTCCAGACCTTCTCGAGCATAGTCAACGAGGCGCGCGCCAAGGGCATGCAAGTGATCCTCACGGTAGTGTGGACGCCGCGCTGGGCCTCAAACCGATCGTTGTGGAAGAAGCCACCCTTCGGCTTCAAGAAGCACCACTACTACAACTTCTACGCCATGAAGACCAAGTACCTGCCGGACTTCCACAACCTCGCCTATCACTTGGCAAAGCTGCTCAAGGGCCGGGTCTTCGGCTACGAATGCTGGAACGAACCCAACCTCTGGCCCTACATCTACCCGCAGAAGATCCACCCTTGGGACAACTTCGCCGCCCAGCTCTATGCGAAGATGCTTCCGGCGTTCTCCCTGGGCATCAAGGCCGCCGACCCGCAGGCCAAGGTCATCGCCGGCGCAACGGCGCCGATCGGCGACTTCGACCGCTTCCGTACCAGCCCTCAGCGCTTCGCCTCGGTCCTCAAGGCAAGCGGTGCAGACCACTTCTTCGACGCCTACTCCCATCACCCATACATGCCCGGGGATTCTCGCGACCTCTCGCCCGGTGCCCCTCCCCTTAGCCCCAGTACCACCGTGAGCCTGCAGAACCTGGGCGCGCTCCTCAGCATCTTCCCGGACAAGCCCTTCTACCTGACCGAGTACGGCTACAACACGTCGTACAGCTCCGCCTTTGGGGCCGCCCAGATCGGCAAGACGCTGCAGGCCACGTACCTGCAGAGCGCCTACGCCTACGCCGCCCGCTATCCGCAGGTGAAGATGCTCGTCTGGTTCCTGCGCAAGGACTGGTCGCCGAGCGGATCGTTCTACGATCCAGGGGGCATCTACACCGGGCTGCGCAGCCTCGACAACGGGCGCAAGCGAGCTTGGTTTGCCTTCGCCGGAGATACCAAGCTCACGTTGACCGGCCCCACGAGCTCGTCCGCCGGCGCCAAGGTCGAGCTCACAGGCCGCCTCAGCAGCCCCACGCTGGGCGGCCTCAGAGCCAAACAGCTGGAGCTGCAGACAAGCAACGGCCAGACGTGGAAGACGTTGAGGAGCTTCTCAACCGGCAGCAACGGCGACTTCCACGTCTTCGTGCACCCGGGCGCGACCACCGCATATCGGGTCTACTGGCGCGGCGTCGTCGCCTCGGGCGCTCACTCCATCAGCACCAACTAGCGCCGGCGAGGCCGCCCTGTCGCGGGAGACCCGGCGGTAGTGCCCAGTCTGGAGACGACCGCTATCGGTTGGTCAGCAGTTGCAGCTCAGCCGACGTGAGCGCGTCGTACGGGTTGAGCCTGAGAGCGGTGTGGAACTGCTGCGCCGCCGCCGTGTAGTCGCCGAGTACGTTCATGTAGAGCAGACCGCGCTGGTAGTAGACCTCGTAGTTCTGGGGCTGAAGCCGCGCGGCCTGGTCGAGCGTCGCCAAGGCGACCTGCCCTTCACCCAACTGCTGCTGTACCAAGGCCAGGGTGATGAGCGGGTCGACCGCCAGAGGGTCCAGCCGATGAGCTCTGCGAGCGTCGGCTGCGGCCGCCGTCGTGTGGCCGTTGCCGGACGCCACCAGCGCCTCGCTGTACGCGCGCTGCGAGAGATAGGGGAGCGCCCAGCTGGCGACGAGCAGCACGAGCAAGCCGCTGACGAGTGCGCGCAGCGCCCAACCATAGTCTCGGCGTGCACCAAGCTCCTCCGGCGGCGCCTCAGGAACGGCGATGGCGCGACGGCGTGCAGCGACGTAGCTGGCCGCCGTGCCGGCAAAGAGCAGGAAGACGAGCGTGGCGGCGGCCATGTCCCAGTCCCAATCCCACGACATGTGGATCACGAAGACGAGGACTGCCGCCTGCAGCGCCGCCAGCAGCGACCGGTCCCTGTCGTGGCGATCGCCCGAGAGGCGCCGCAGGGCTGCCACCGCGAAAGCGCCGATGGCGACGACGAAGAGTGCCAGGCCGATCAGGCCAAGCTCGCTCAGCACGTTGAGCCACTGATTGTGAGCATGTTTGACCACGCCAGTACCGCCGCGGTACAGGTAGTGGGTAAAGCGGAACGTACCGGCGCCGGTGCCGGTCCATGGGTGAGTGGGGAACTCCTTCAGGGCCTCATGCCAGAGGGATGGCCGTCCCGAGTTGAGTGAAAGCAGGCGACCGGGTGTGCCGCCAGCCTGGCGCGTGTCGGAATCGTGGATGACGGCCTCATAGCGGGTCTTCATCCAGTGCGCCAAGCCGCCTCGCGATCCGGTGTAGACGAAGGCGCCGGCTCCCACACCGACCACGATGGCGACGACCGTGAACGCGCCCACGAAGCGAGCCACGGCGCGCGGTACGCGCACGCGGCGATGGACGAGCGCGGTCACGACCTGGGCCAGGATGACGACGACGATGGCGAGCAGCGCCCAGCGTCCCAGAACGTGACCCTGCGCCGTGCGCAACGCGTCGTCGGTGGTGGGCGAGAACACGGTCTTCAGCCCGCGGACATGGAACAGAGCCAGCCCCACCGGGACCGCGGCGAGCATCAGCGAAAGCAGGCTGCTCAACCGCGTGTTGGCCAGCACGAAGTACACTGCCAGGCACACGACAATCGCAATGTAGCCGCCGCGCGAGTAAGAGAAGAAGAAGGTGAAGATGAGCAGCGCGAGACTCGCGGCCGCGACCGCCCGCAGCA